>JBIKTA010000169.1:0-5802 GCA_044348315.1 Burkholderiaceae bacterium
GTCCGCGACACTCACGGCGTGGACGCAATGGTTTTTGCGGAGGGTCAGCTCAGTCGCCGGCTTGACCAAGGCAAGCCCGTATCGATGCGCAAGATCCGTGAAATCGAAAGCAAGTGGCAGCGTGCGGGTACCCAACTCGAGCTCAACAGGGATCAACTCCGCATCGGCAACGAACTCGGCGGCGGCGCTCAGAGCAAGGTTTATCTGGCGCGCTACGAGGGCGAACAGGGCACGCTGGTGGGTGCGTTGAAGCCTGTGGCCCACGACGCCTCCGCAAGGATCCTGGTGAAAGACGACCAGTACCTGGCTGACTTTGTGGCGAATCAAGCGACGGCGTCGACCCAGGTCATCGAGCGCAATCTGGCGACCTGCCGCCTGGCCGAGCAGATTGGCTGTCGGGTCGCGGCGGGCAGCTTTGCGGCCGAGATGCACGACGGCACGCCCGCCCTCTTCATGGAAAGAGTGCATGGTCATGAAGCCAGGGCGATCGAGGCACCGATCGATAGCGCCGACCTACGGAAGGGTCTGGTCGGCCTGCAACTTCTCGATCTGCTGAGCGCACAGGTCGACCGCAACCGCAGCAACATCATGCTGAAGACTGAAGGCGGCCGACATCTGCCGGTCGCGATCGACCACGATACGTCTTTCGTGACGGCCCGTTCAGCAAGCGAACTATCGGGCCTTCTCAACCATGACACGGTCGGACTCTCACTGCCGACGGTCGTCGATACGTCGATGCGTGATCGCGTACTCGCGATGACTCGAAACGATCTGACGACCATCATGGGGCCGCTCGCCGACTCGGCCAAGCGGCTCGAGGCAGCCGTATCGCGGCTCACCGAGATGCAAGACCACCTGCGGGCGGGCCCGCCCGCGGTGTTGGTGGTCGAGCCGGACGGCTGGGACTCGGCGGCCGTCAAGGATCGGCTTGCCGCGGACCCCGGCAACTATTGGCATTTTCTGACGCAGGTCGCGCGCGGCGGGGATTGAGCGACCCCAGCCCAGCGCCCCCCTCAGTACATGAACTCGCCACCATTCACGTGAATCAGCTGGCCGGTCAGGAAATTGCCGCCGGCAGCGAGATCCAGGCAGACCTGCGCCACATCATCGATGTGGCCGATCCTGCGCGCGGGCATCTTCGCCACCCGATCGCGTACCCGCTCGGAGTAGTCGGGGTACTGGTCGAGATCGCGCTCGGTATCGATCAGACCGGGTGCCACCGTGTTGGCCGTGATCCCGAAGGGGCCAAACTCCGTCGCAATCGCCTTGGCCAGGGCGTGCAGACCGGCCTTGGCCGTGATGTTGTGCGCCCGGTTGGGCATGGGGAAAAACCCGTCGCGGCCCGAGATGTGGATGAGGCGACCGAAACCTCGCGTCTTCATGCCGGGCAGCACGGCCTTGGCCAGATAAAACGCCGAACTGAGGCTGGTCTCGATGGTCCGGCGCCAGTCCTCGTGACTGATCTCCAGGAAAGGCTGATGCAGTCTGAGCCCCACGTTCGACACGGCGATGTCGACCCGACCGAGCTCATCAAGGCTGCGGGCGACGAGCGCGTCCACCGAATCGGGCACCGACACGTCGGCGGGCACGACGATGCAGCGCACACCGCTCGCGCGCACCTGATCGGCCACCGCCTGAATCTCGGCACCATCCTGTCGCCCATTCAGCACGACATCGGCGCCCGCCCGGGCAAACGCACAGGCGATCGCCTTGCCGATGTTGCGACCCGAGCCAGTCACCAACGCGACTTTCCCCGCGAGCGGGCGGCCAGAGGAATCGTGGATGTTCATCAGTCAATCTTCGCGCCAGAAGCCTTGATCACCTTGGCCCAGGTCTGTATTTCATCGCGCAGCAGGCGGCCGAGTTCCTCCGGTGTGCCCCCCATCGGGATCAACCCGGATTTGACCAACTGCTCGCGGGTCGAGGGCTCTTTGAGCATCTGATTCACATCGGCATTGATGCGATCAACGATGGGACGAGGTGTGCCGGCAGGCGCAAAGATCGCAAACCAGACGCTCGATTCGAAACCCTTCAGGCCGCTTTCGCTGATGGTCGGAAGATCCAGCCCGTCGAGCCGCTGCAAGCTCGACACCGCGAGCGCCCGCAGGCGTCCGGTTGCATGGTGGGGCATCAGCGACGAAGGCGGGTTGAATAGCACCTGGATTTGCCCGGCGATCAGATCCGCCACGGCGGGGCCACCGCCTTTGTAGGGGATATGAACGATGGCTAGACCGGCATCGGTCTTGAATTTCTCCATGGCCAGATGATTGGTCGCACCATTGCCCGATGAACCGTAGTTCAGTTTGCCGGGGTTGGCCTTGGCATAGGCGATCAGGTCTGACACCGACTTGACCGGCAAGGACGGGTGAACCGCCAGCACATTGGGCGACTGCGTGAGAAGCACCACCGGCGTCAGATCGCGCACTGGGTCGTAGGCGAGCTTGGAGTAGAGCGACACATTGATCGCCAGGCTGCTGGTGCCGTTCAAAAGCGTGTAGCCGTCAGGTGCCGCCTGGGCGACTGCCTGGTTGCCGATGTTGGAACCAGCACCCGGGCGGTTTTCGACGATCACGGATTGTTTCAGGGTATCGGTGAGTCGCTGCGCGACCATCCTGACCACCCGCTCGGTAGAACCCCCAGGCGCGTAGGGATTGACCAGCTTGATCACCTTGCCCTGAGGCCAGGTGTCCGCCCGGGCGACCGAAGCCGCGCCCAGGGCCAGGACCGCCAGAGGCAGCAGTGCCCAGCGCGCTGAATGGATATTCATTTTCATGATCGTGTCTCCCTTTATTGAATGAGTCTGTTCAAATGGTCGGCCCCCCGCTCCGGATCAAGGCACTGACCGAACACAGGCCTTCAGTCGCGAGACCCAGGCCGTCTTGTCGCCCAGCTGCACCGGCTGATCCATCACGCGCAGGCTGTCAAACAAGGCCATGGCATCGGTCGCATCATACGCACGCAGGCAGTCGAGAAACTTGCTGCGCATCCTGTCTTCGGAAAACCATCGGTCGGGCTTGCCCTGGGCCAGCGGCACGAAGCAGGAAAACCGCCCACCCTCCTCGGTGTGGATCGTCAAGCGAGTGGGAAATTCCGCGCCATCTCCCACGCTCGGGTCCGCCTGCATCTGCGTCATTTCGATCAGGGCCGCGACCCGCGGGTCCTCGATCAATGCCTGTCGAAAGCTGCCCAGATTGACCTCGCCCTCAATGAGTGCCGCCGCAATGCAGTAGTGCAGGCTGAACTTGCCCTCGAGCGGGCGGTGAGGCTGCACGTGGATCAGCGGCGCAAAGGCCAGCTCGGACACGCCCGCCTCGATCCGAATGGGCTTGCGCTCGCCCATCTGTGCGCGCAGGGTGAGCGCAGCCTCGATACCAGTGTGGGTGGCACCGCAGGAGGGAAAGGGTTTGAGCGCGAGCCCATACGGCGTCAGGATCTCGAGCGGCCGCCCCCAGCTGTGGAGCGGTTCCGGGTCGAACCCGCCCTCGCCCGAAAACAGCTCGAGGTAGCCATAGGGGTGCTCGAATGCCTCCTCGCTCGCATCGTGCCCGGCGTGCGCGAGCACCGCCGCAAGCACGCCATTTCGCGCGGCGTAGCCCGCGTGCAGCGGCTTGACCATGCTCCCGAAGTTGGCCCGCAGACCGCCCGCCGATGAGGCAGCGATGCCCAGCGCCATGACCGTTTGATCGCGGGTCAGGCGCAGCACACGCGCCACGGCTGCAGTTGCGGCAAGCGTGCCAAAGGTCGCGGTGGCATGCCAGCCGCGCCGATAGTGGGCGGTGTTCATCGCCCGGCCGAGCTTGCCGAACACCTCGAAGCCGATCACATAGGCGGTGACGAACTCGCTCCCCGAGCAGCCCTCCAGCGCGGCCGCGGCGAGGAGCGCCGGCACCAGCACGGCTGAAGGGTGGGCGTAGGCGGGGTGATTGGTGTCGTCGTAGTCCAGGGCGTGGGCCAGTGCCCCATTGAACAAGGCCGCATCGAGCGGGGCGCCTCCGACCGCTTCTCCAGCCCGCACAGCGGCTCCCGTGCCACCGGCTGCCCGCAACGCGCGCCTGAGGCTCTCGGCCAGGGGCTCGTCTGCGCCGGCGAGCATGCAGCCCACGCAATCCGTGATCGCATCGACCGCGCGCTGGCGAGCCAGCGGCTCGAGCGCCTCGCCCCGCATCTCGAGAATGAAATCGCTCAGTCCCCGAGCGATGGAACCCATGAACCGTCTCCCTGCTGGCGATGCTCGCCATCTCTTGTTGTGTCGCAACGAGCGATCTGATTGTGGCGCTCTGGCGCGATCCTGTCAGCACCCTGACTTCGAGGTTGCGAATGGCGTCTTACAATATGAGATCGTGTGACGAGGAAGGCCCAGGCATGACATCGGATTCGCAGGACAAACCGCGCTCCGGCACGCAGGCGGTCGAGCGGGCAGCGCGCCTGCTCCGTGAACTGGCCTCGCACGGCACCTTTGGCTGGCGCGCCTCCGAGCTTGCTGCGCACTGCGGGCTCGATCGTGGCACCACCCAGCGGCTGCTCGCCTGCCTGACGCGCGAACGCCTGGCCCAGCAGCGTGCCTCGGACCGCCGGTACCTGCCCGGTCCGCTCCTCTTCGAGCTCGGCCTGTCCGTGCCGGGTCTCAATGGACTGCAGACGATCGCCACGGCAGGTGTCGCGCGGGCCGCATCGCGCCTCAACGCGGTTTCGAGCTTCTACCTTCGCAGCGGCGACGATATCGTCTGTGCCGCGCGCGACGGCTCCACCTCCATCAAGGCACTCACCAGCGAGATCGGCACACGGCGTCCCGCTGTCATGTCGGTGGGAGGTGTCGCCGTATTGCTGGGCCTGCCGAACGACCTGCGCGCCGCAATCACCGAGCGGGGGCTCGCGCGCGCGGCCCGCCAGGGTGAAGCACGGCTCAGGGCGATACAGCAGATGCTGAAGGATTCGGAGCGGGCGGGCTACGCAGTCAATGCCGGTCAGGTCGTGCCCGGCGTACATGCCTATGCCATGCCCCTGCGCCGAGCAAACGGCGAAGCCTTCGCCTCGCTGGCCATCGCTGGCCCGGCCGACACCCTGCCCCTCGAACGCGCATCAGCCATCATCAGCGTACTCGCCGAAGAGGCACAGGGCATCGAGCACGAGATCGCCTCCCGATGGCCCGCCGGACAGCTCACAATGTGAAAAGACGAGCCCGTGCGTGCAGACCACGGGAACCGGTCTCGACAATAATCATCGACATCACCCAGCCTGAGTGTCTGAACAATGACCGATTCCGATTCCCGTTCCTCGGCGGCCGAGCTAGTCCCTGGCCCAGCGAGCCCGGACCCAGCAGCCAACACGAATCCGCCTGCTGAGCCGGCCGGCTCGAGTCCGCAGACCCTGCTGGACGAAACGCAGCAGGCGCCCGGGCTCGAGGATGAGCACATCGAGCGGGCGCGCGCGCTGATCGGCGTCTGGCTGAGACGCGACGTGCACGCCGCGGCGATCTACGAGCCCATCGGCCTGCATGACATCCGACGCTGGGCGCACTACAGCGTGGGCGATGACAATCCACTCTGGAGCGACACCGAATACGCAAAGCGTTCGATCTGGGGACGCACGATTGCGCCGCCGACCTTTCTCTACACCATCGATTCGGGGATCATCGCCCCCGGTCTGCCCGGCATCCAGTGGATCTTCGGCGGCGGCCGGTGGGAGCATTGGCAACCGGTCCACGCCGGCGATACGGTCACCGCACACGCGCGGCTCATCGATATCCGGATCAAATCCGGCCGCGCCGCACCCCGCTACGCCATCCAGACCGGCGAGGTCTTG
>JBIKTA010000170.1:0-5800 GCA_044348315.1 Burkholderiaceae bacterium
CTCTCCGAACTCTCGCGATTGGCGCAGGTCGATACCCGTCAGTTCAGATTTTTGAAGGAACGGACTCCCGGGCCTTTCACCTTCATCCTGCCGGCAACGCGCGAGATTCCGAGGCGTCTGCTGCATCCTTCGCGGCGGTCGATCGGCCTCAGGGTGCCTGATTGCGCCGTGATCGCCCAGTTGCTTGACTTGCAGGGCGAACCCATCCTTTCGACCACGCTTCAGTTGCCCGGCGATGAATTCCCTCTGAATGACCCCGACGAGATCGAGACGCGGCTCGCCAAGCGGGTGGATGCCTTCGTCGATACCGGTTCGCCGGGCATCGAGCCGACCACCGTGATCGACATGACCGTCGACCCAATCGAGGTGATTCGATTCGGTCGCGGTGATCCCGGCATCGGGTCACGGTAGAATCGGCTGATGAGTATGAGCCTGCCGCAGCTGATCGCCGTCTACGCGATCCCAGTCCTTTTTGCCATTACCCTTCACGAGGCGGCCCATGCCTGGGCGTCTGCGCGTCTGGGCGACCCGACCGCCCGCGATCTTGGACGGCTGAGCGCCAACCCGATCCGTCATATCGACCCGATCGGAACCATTGTCGTCCCGCTCCTGATTCTCCTCACCAGCAAGGCGCTCGGTGGGGGCGGCATGCTGTTCGGCTGGGCCAAACCCGTTCCGATCGAGGTCTCCCGGTTGAGGCGTCCACGGCGTGATCTGGGCCTCGTCGCAGCCGCAGGCCCTGCAGCCAACATCCTGATGGCGCTGCTCTGGGCCGCTCTGCTCAAACTGCTCACGGTCCTCGAGATCGGACTGGAGTTTCCGCTGCTGGTCGCCCAAGCGGGCATCCTCGTCAACGTCGGGCTGGCAGTGATCAATTTGCTGCCGCTGCCCCCGCTTGACGGTGGGCGCATCCTGGCGGCCCTGCTGCCCTACCGTGCAGCCGTCGCTTTCTACCGAATCGAGCGCTTTGGCCTGCTGATCGTGCTCGGTTTGCTCGCCACGGGCGTGCTGGGCCTCATCACCGTGCCCATCTTCCGATTAGGTGTCGACATGATTTCCACCTTGTTCAATTTCGCAGGCTGACATGTTTCAGGAACGAGTCGTCTCCGGCATGCGTCCCACCGGCGCGCTTCATCTGGGCCACTATCACGGTGCGCTGAAGAACTGGGTTCGCTTGCAGTCCGAGTATCCCTGTCTGTTCTTCGTGGCCGACTGGCATGCACTCACTACCCACTACGATTCGCCGGATGTGATCGGCAACAACATCTGGGAGATGGTGATCGACTGGCTTGCTGCAGGGGTCGATCCCCAGCAGTCGACGCTTTTCATTCAATCACGTGTGCCCGAGCATGCCGAACTGCATTTGCTGCTCTCGATGTGTACCCCGCTCGGCTGGCTCGAGCGTGTGCCGACGTACAAGGATCAGCAGGAAAAACTCAGCGATCGCGATCTGGCGACCTACGGGTTTCTGGGCTATCCGCTTTTGCAGGCCGCTGACATCCTGATGTATCGCGCTGCCTGGGTCCCGGTGGGGGAGGATCAGGTGCCCCACATCGAACTCACTCGCGAGGTGGCTCGCCGCTTCAATCATCTCTTCGGCCGCGAGCCCGGGTTCGAGGACAAGGCTCGGGAGGCGGTGCGCCGGCTCGGCAGCAAGCGGGCGCGCCTCTATGACGAGTTGCGCAAACGATTTCAGGAGCAGGGGGACGAGGAGGCACTGCGGCAGGGGCGCGAGTTGCTCGAGCAGTCGGCCAACCTCAGCATGGGCGATCGCGAGCGGCTCTTTGGTTTCCTGGAGGGCAGCCGCAAGATCATCCTGTCCGAGCCTCAAGCACTCCTGACCGAAGCCTCCCGGATGCCCGGCATCGATGGCCAGAAAATGTCCAAGAGCTACGGGAACGCGATCGCGATGCGAGAGGAGCCCGATGAGGTTCGACGCAAGATCCGAACCATGCCCACCGACCCGGCGCGCGTGCGTCGGACCGACCCGGGCGATCCGGGTCGTTGTCCGGTCTGGCAACTGCATGCGGTCTACAGCGATGACGCAACCCGGCAGTGGGTTCAGACGGGCTGCACGACAGCCGGGATTGGTTGCCTCGACTGCAAGCAACCGGTGATCGATGCCGTGCTCAAGGAGCAGGAGATCTTTCGTGAGCGGGCTCAGCCCTACCTCGACGATCCCAGCCTGCTGCGTAACATCGTGTCGGATGGCTGTGAGCGGGCACGCAAGGATGCCGAGGCGACGATGCGGGATGTGCGCGAGGCGATGGGCCTGCACTATGGCTGAGGCGCCGGGCGCCGCGTCGCACTGGGTGATGGCGGGCCTGAAATGCCTGCCCCGTGGCGCTCGGGTGCTCGATTTTGCTTGCGGCCGCGGTCGCCACGCGTTGGCGGCGCTTCGCCTGGGGCTGTCGGTCGTGGCCGCAGACCGGGACGCGGGCGCTCTCCAGGCCATCGAGTCCCTCTGGCTGGCCGATCGATCTGAGCGCGAGCCCGCCGGGTCGGCAACTGAGCCCCGCCTCGCGACGGTCTGCGCCGATCTGGAGGCGGAACCCTGGCCATTCGAACCGGCCCGCTTCGATGCGATCGTGGTCTGCAATTACCTGTTCCGGCCGCGGCTCGATGGGCTGCCGGATTTGCTTCGCCCGGGCGGATTGCTGATCTACGAAACCTTCGCAGAGGGCAACGAGCGTTACGGGCGCCCTGCCAATCCCGACTACCTTCTCGCACGCGGTGAACTGTTTGCCTGGGTGGTGCGAACGGGCTTACACGGTCTTGCCTTCGAAGACGGGTTCGTCGGCGGGAGCCGACGTGCCCGGGTTCAAAGAGTGCGCGCACTCCGGCCTCCGGCAGATCTGGAAGCCTTCGCGCTAGAATGAGTATTTCCCCGGAATGAGACCATGATCCAGGGCAGCATTGTTGCGATCGTCACCCCGATGCACGAGGACGGCAGCCTCGACCTCGTCGCTTACCGTCGTTTGATCGACTGGCACATTGCCGAGGGCACGGCTGCGATCGTTGCCGTCGGTACGACAGGCGAGTCCCCGACGGTCGATGTCGAAGAGCATCGCACCTTGATCCGAGTCGCGGTCGAGCAAGCGGCAGGCCGCGTGCCCATCATCGCCGGCACCGGCGCCAACGCCACGCGCGAGGCGGTCGAACTCACCCGGTACGCGCGCGAGGTGGGCGCCGCCCTGTCACTGCAGGTCGTGCCTTACTACAACAAGCCGACTCAGGAAGGTCTGTACCGGCATTTTAAGACCGTTGCCGAAGAGGCGGGGTTGCCGATCATTCTCTACAACGTTCCAGGCCGTACGGTTGCCGATCTGTCCAATGAGACGGTGCTTCGACTGGCAGGCATCCCGGGCATCGTCGGTCTCAAAGATGCGACCGGTGACATTCCCAGGGGATCTGACCTGCTCGCCAGGTTGCCGAGCGGGTTTGCGGTCTACAGCGGCAACGACGATTCGGCGCTCGCCCTCATGGCAATGGGCTCCCATGGGGTCATATCGGTCACGGCCAATATTGCCCCCGGCCTGATGGCTGCGATGTGTCGGGCGGCGCGGGCAGGCGAGTGGGATCAAGCTCTGGCGATCAATCGCCGCCTGCTGCCGCTCCACTTCAAGCTCTTTGTCGAGGCCAACCCGATACCGCTCAAGTGGGCGATGGCCGAGCGTGGGCTGATCGGGCCCGGTATTCGTCTGCCGCTCACGCCTCTGTCAGAGGCCCACCATGCCACCGTGCGCGCGGCCTTGACCGCTGCGGGGGTTTGAGATGCCCATGTCCCCGTTTATGTTGAAGGGTGCGTGCTCTGTGGGTCTTGCATGGCTCCTCTCGGCCTGTGCCGTGACGGAATGGGCCGAGGAGAAGACGCGAATCGATTACCGCTCGGCCGCGACCCGGCCCGCACTCGAAGTGCCGCCCGACCTCGTCACGCCCCGGGCCGATCCGCGCTATCGGTTGCCCGAAACGGGCGGTTCGGATCGCACACTTTCATCGTTCGAGCGCGGGCGGGGGGGTGCCTCTGCGGCTCAGGGGGGCAGCATTCTTCCTCGGGTCCCGGGTGTCCGGATCGAGCGCGATGGCGCGCGCCGCTGGTTGGTCGTTGACGCCCAGCCGGAAGGGCTTTGGGCTCAGGTTCGCGATTTTTGGGTGGACAACGGTTTCCGAATGTCAAGTGAGCGGCCCGACGCGGGGATCATGGAAACCGACTGGGCCGAAAACCGGGCCAAGATCCCGATGGACCTCTTTCGTCGGACCATTGGTCGGGTCTTTGAGAATTTGTACTCGACTTCGGAGCGGGATCGTTTCCGGACCCGATTCGAGCGGACTGCCGGCGGCACCGAGATCCATGTCAGTCACCGTGGCATGATCGAGGTCTATTCCTCATCTCAGCAGGATTCGACGGTTTGGCAACCCAGGCCCAGCGATCCCGAACTCGAAGCCGAGTTTCTGAATCGCCTGATGTTGAGGCTGGGTGGCAAGGAGGCTCAGTCGGCCAGCGCCTCGGCCGCCACGGGCGCCACGTCCGGCGGATCGAAGCCCGCTGCTGCGTCCGCGGCCACGCCTCAGCCCGCATCGGTTTCGAGGCTGGTCGGCCAGGGCGGCGATCGCCGCATCGAGGTCGAGCAGGGCTTCGACCGGGCATGGCGTACGGTGGGTCTTGCTCTGGATCGAGGCAGCTTCACGATCGAGGATAGAGACCGTTCGGCCGGTATCTTCTTCGTCCGGTATATCGACGCAGACGAGCAGGCGAGGGCCGCAGCGAGCGGCAAAGGTTTCTTCTCGAGGCTCTTCAGCGGCGGTCGCTCGCCCCTGTCGCAGCAGTTCCGGTTCGCTCTGAAAGCGGTCGGATCCGGCACGGTCGTGACGGTACTCGACAAGGACGGCAAACCGGCCGGAGAACTCGACCGGACCACCGTTGGCCGGATGCTGGAGTTGCTCAACCAGGAACTGTCTCGCTGAACGCGGGCTTCCCCTGACCGTCCGGGAGCGGTTCTTGCAGTTTGCGAGCCTGGGTAGTGGCAGTGAGGGCAATGGGTTGCTGGTCCGCAGTACGGTCGGAAATCGGGCAGTACACTTGCTGGTCGATTGCGGTTTTGGTCTGGGGGATGCGCAGGCTCGCTTGCGCTCTGCGGGACTTGAGCCGGATGCGCTCGATGCGATTCTTGTCACGCACGAGCACGGCGATCATATCGGCGGGGTGTACAAACTCGCGGCGACGCATGGCATACCGGTGTACATGACACACGGTACCCGCTTGGCGGGGGGCAAGGTGCCGGCCAGGGTGGTGCTCCATGAGTTGGAGCCGGATCGGCATTTCGAACTGCGGGGGTTCAGGGTGCTTCCCGTCGCCGTGCCCCACGACGCGCGCGAACCCGTCCAGTACGTGATCGATGACGGCCGAACGAGGCTTGGCGTCTTGACCGATATCGGCCACGGAACGGCCCACATCCGCCGTGCCTACTCGGGCCTGGATGCCTTAGTCCTGGAATGCAATCATGACGAGACGCTGCTCGCGAACAATCCCCGCTACCCTGAGTCCCTGAAGCGCCGTATTGGCGGCGATTATGGACATCTTGCCAACTCGGCAGCGGCCGCGATCCTGGCGGGTCTGGATCGCAGTCGGCTGCGTGTTGTCGTCGCGGCGCATCTGAGTCAGAAAAACAATACGGAAGACCTCGCCAGACGGGCGCTTGCCTCAGTGCTAGATTGCGAGGCCGAGGCCGTGAAAGTGGCTGGGCAGGAAAAAGGGTTTGAGTGGATCGGCCTGTAAATTTGGGCCCTCGCGGCTTCGGTG
>JBIKTA010000004.1:0-18863 GCA_044348315.1 Burkholderiaceae bacterium
CCACCGTCTTGTGCCCGTTCAGCAGCACGCGATGCTCGGCATGCCAGGTGACGGCACGGGCCAAGACCACACTTTCGACATCGCGTCCGATTGCGGTCAGCGCCGCCGCGTCGCGGGTGTGGTCGACCCGGGCCACGTCCTGCTCGATGATCGGGCCTTCGTCGAGGTCGGTGGTGACGTAGTGAGCGGTTGCGCCAATCAGTTTGACGCCGCGGTCGTGCGCCTGCTGGTACGGTTTGGCACCCTTGAAGCTGGGCAGGAAGGAATGATGAATGTTGATCGCCCGGCCTGACAGCTTCGCGCACAGATCACCCGAAAGCACCTGCATGTAGCGCGCCAGCACCACCAATTCGACGCCTTCGGCCTGTACGACCTCCAAGAGCCTCGACTCGGCCTCGGCCTTGGTCGCGGCGTTCACCGGGATATGGTGGAACGGGATATCGTAGGACGCCGCCATCTGGTAGAAGTCACGATGGTTGGAAACGATCGCCCGGATGTCGATCGGAAGGAGCCCGCTGCGATACCGAAACAGCAGGTCATTGAGACAGTGGCCAAGCTTTGAGACCATGATCAGGGTCGGCATGCGACGCTCGACCGAACGCACCTGCCAACTCATCCCGAATGTCTCGCCGACCGAGGCGAAGGCGCGCTCGAGTTCCGCGGCTTGCGTCTCGCTGCCAGTCAGCTCGAAACGCACCCGCATGAAGAAAAGGCCTGTGGCGGTATCGCCGAACTGCGCAGCCTCGAGGATATTGCCGCCTCGCTCGAGGAGGAAACCGGAGACGGCATGGACAATCCCGGCCCGATCGGGGCAGGACAGCGTGAGTACGAAGGACGGGTTGGTGGGCATGGAGGGCAGGGTCCGCCGGCGAAAAGGGATCGTTGTGGGGAGCAAGTGCTACTTGGGAATGATCAGCACCATCGCGGGGAAAATCAGATCGGGATGGTTGATCAGATGGCGGTTGGACGCAAGGATCCCGGGCCATCGGTTGGCGTTGCGGTAGAAATAAAGCGCGATCGAGGAGAGTGAATCACCCTCTTGGACCGTGTAGATGCCCCGAGCACCCATGAGGCGCGCGACTTTGGCCTGAGCGTCGTTCAGCGCTGCGGTAATGCCCTCAATCTCCCGGCGCTGCGCTTCAGTTAGGCCTGACAGGCTGCTCTTATCCTTGAGCGCCAGGGATAGACGCTCCGTAAGCGTTGCAGCCCGATCCTGCTCCTCCTTGAGCGTGGTCGTGCTGGCGCGCAGTTCGGTCTGGGTCTGCCGCTGTTGGGCACGGGTCGAATCGAGGTCAGCGCGCAGCTGGGTCAGCTCGCGAAGGGCGGTACTCAAGGCGGTCTGGCTCCGAGCAGTGCGCGCCTCCTGCTCCCGCTCGGCCGCCTGAAACTTCTTCGTGGCGGCCTCGAGCTCGGTGCGGAGCCTCCCGGTCTCGGCTTTCGCGACCTCAGCCTCGCCGCGTGCAGTCTGTGCCTCGGTCTGGAAGGTCTGCGCTGCACTGTTCGCTTTGGCCAGTTCCTGCTGCAGGCTTTGCACTTGCCCCGCTGCGGCCGTTGCGTCCCGGCGGGCGGCCTCAGCCTGCGATGTTGCGGCTTCGAGCTGGCGCTGCGCTTGCTCGAGCTGGGCCGTTGCCGCCCGCGTCTTGAGCTGAAGCGCTTGTGACTCGGCGCGTACCGCTTCGACCTCCCGCACGGCCTGCTCGAGTCGTTGCCGTGACTGCTGGGCCTGTTCGCGGGCAAGTACCGACTGGGCGGTCACCGCCTCGGCCTGCTTCTGCGCCGACTCCAGCGCCGCCTTCAAAGAGCCGGATTGACTGCGCTCGGCTGTGAGTTGCTGTTCGAGCGCGTCGGATCGTGTACGCACGGCCTCCACTTCCTTGATTCGCGCGGCAAGCTGATCGCGAGCCGACGTGAGCTGGGAAAGCGCTTGGGTACTCTGGGTGCGCAGGCTCGACGACTCCTGCTCCGCCTCCGAAAGTGATCGTCTCGCGGCTTCAAATTGGGACAACGCCGCGTCCGTATCCCTGCGGGCTTGCTCGACCTGCCGGCTGGTGGAATCCGCGAGCGCGCGCAGGGACTGCGACTCGTTTCGTGACTCGGTCAGCTGAGCACGTAAGGTTTCCACCTGCTCCCGGCTGGCCTCGAGTTGCTGGCGCGAGGCCTGTACTTCCCGCCCGACCTGTTCGATCTGTCGCGAGCTCGCCTCGGATTGCGACTTGAGTTGCTGCGATTGCACCTGGGCCGCCGCCAAGGCGTCCCGCGCGGCCTCGGAGTCGGTTCGGGCGCGCTCGGCCTCCCCACGGACCTGATTGATCACGCTGTCGAGACGCTGCCGCTCTTCCTGTGCGCGCTCTCGAGCGCTTTGCAGCGACGCGGCCAGCTTTTGGAGTTCTTGCAACTGTGCGCGGGCCGTCTCGAGTTCGGCTTGTGTCGTCTGGGCCCGTGCCTGACTGGCCTGGGTCTGCTCTTTGGCCGTCTGTACAGCCTGCTTCAGCTCCGCAATTTCCCGGACGAGCTCGGATCGGCTGGGCCCGCCGCAGCCGGCCAGCAAGGCGATCAGTGGAACGAACAGGATCGGATAGAGGGCGATTCGCGACCAAGGCATGCTGATCCTCCGTGCAATGAACAGCCGCTGGCGCCTGAAAATCTCCGTTGTCTTCAGGCCCCGTACGGGCTCACCCTCGCCAGGAGAAGGCGAAGGACAAACGAACCCCGGATGATACGGGTTGACCGAAAGGATTGCATCCTTTCCCGGTTGCGCCGCGACGACAACCTTCCCGGCGAGAGCGGGCTAGAGCCTCAGCCTGTAGTCCTCTGTCCTCAATTCCGCAGCAGCCCCATGTCGCCGGGATCCATTCCGACCCAGATCGCACTGCCGATTGCATGACCCACGTCGCCACCCCGGTGGGTGCTATCGCAGATCAATTCGGCTTCGCCGGCCCGGACGCGGTATCGGATGAACTCCCCGAGAAACTCGCGTTCAAGCACCTGAGCCGGATGCCAGAGCCTGCCGTCTGCCGCCCCCTCAGGCGGCGCGTCACGGATCAGGATGCTGTGCGGCCGCAGCGCAAGAAGAGCCTGTCCGGTAATGCCGGAGGCGACCGAAGCTGCGCCGAGGCTGATCTCCCCGAGCGCGCAGTGCGCCGAGCCGCCCGACACCTGAGCGGGGAGCAGATTGATTGTTCCGACGAACTCGGCCACGAATCGGTTGACCGGTCGATCGTAAAGCTCAACCGGCGAGCCCACCTGCTGGATGACCCCTTCGTGCATGACCGCGATGCGGTCCGCAGTCGTCATCGCCTCTTCCTGGTCGTGGGTGACGAAGATCGTGGTGATGCCGAGCTTCCTCTGCATCGCAAGCAGCTCGCGTCGCATGTGGACGCGCAGCTTGGCGTCGAGATTGGACAGGGGCTCGTCGAGGAGGAGCACACGAGGCTCGATCGCGAGCGTCCGGGCAAGTGCGACCCGCTGCTGCTGGCCGCCCGAGAGTTGCCCTGGCCGACGAGCAGCCAGGCCCTCAAGCCCGACGAGTTCGAGGGCCTGGCGTACCCGCAAATCGATTTCCGGGCGGGGAAGCTTGCGCTCCTCGAGTCCGAATGCAACGTTCTGCGCGACGGTCATGTGCGGCCACAAGGCATAGCTCTGGAAGACCATGCCGACGTTGCGCTTCCAGGGCGGCACTGCGCTCACGTCTTCACCATCGACCAGCACCTGCCCGCTCTGGGCCTGGTTGAAGCCTGCAATCAAGCGCAGCAGCGTCGACTTGCCACAACCCGAGGGCCCGAGGAGCGCGAAAAATTCGCCAGGTTCGACAGTGACATCGATATCGCGCAGGACCCGCGTCGTGCCGAAGGACAGGCTGATGCCGCGGACTTCAACCCTCACTGGGTGACTCATACTCGATCCTTGTCTGGATAGATGATCGGCCGCTCAGGCCGCCTTCATCCGCTGGCTGATATCGCGCGAGGCGATGATCCGGTGGGACAGATAGGTCCCCAAGGCCACCATCACCACTGCGATCACCCCGAGCGCTGCGCCGGGGCCCCGCCCGGCGATCGACTGCATGTAGAGATAGATCCCGTAGGACATGGGCGCCAAGCTCTCCCGCGTCGTGAGCAGAATCGTCTCCGAGATCTCCACCGCTGCCGTGATGAAACTCGTCAGGAAGCCCGCCATGATGCCGCCTGCCATGAGCGGGACGACGATGCGCAGGATTGTCCGCCTGCGCGAGGCACCGAGGGTCTGCGCCGCCTCCTCCATCGAGATGTGCACTTGCTGCAGGGCGGCGGTGCACGAGCGCAGCGCATAGGGCAGGCGCCGGATGGCATAGGCCAGGATGAAGATCAACCCACTGGCCAGAAGTGGCGTGTCCGACCAAGGCAGCGTCACGTCCCTGAATGCCCTGAGGTAGCCGATCCCGAGCACCACACCCGGCATGGCGAGCGCGACGGTCGCCATGTGATCGAGCCAGCGGCGCCCCGGCACGGACGTGCGCAGCACGATGTAGGCGATTGCTGTGCCGAGCACCACGTCGATCAGCGCAGCCGCGCCGCAGTAGATGAAGGTGTTGATGATCATCCGTGTCGAGTCGCGCAGCACCACGCCATAGTGATCCAGCGTCCAGGCGTCCGGCAGCACACTGAAGCTCCAGACCTTGGCAAAGGACAGCAGCAGCACGCCCAGATGGGGCGACAGCACGATGAGCAGCATCAGACCGATCCAGCTCCACGCGAACGTTTCCTGGAGCCGGGTGAGCTTTCGTTTCTGCAGCGATTGACCACCACGCTGAATCGTGGAGAAGTCCCGCCCTTTCAGGAACCACATCGATCCAGACATCGCGGCAATCGAGAAGATCACCAGGATCACGCAGATCACATAGCCCACCGGGTCTTCGATGCCGATCGAGGTCACGCGCAGATAGGCCTGCGGTGCGAGCATGTTCGTCACGTTGAGAACGAGTGGCGTGCCCAGATCGTCGAACACCTTGATGAAGACCAGCGAGGCTCCGGCGATGTAGCCAGGGAGCGCGAGCGGGAAGACCACTTTTCTGAAGAGCCGCCAACCCCGCGAACCGAGGTTTTGCGCCGACTCCTCCATCGCGACGTCGATGTTGGCCAGCGCCACCGATACGTTGAGCAAAATGAAGGGGAAATAGTGCAGGGTCTCGACGAAAATCACGCCGTTCAGCCCCTGCATGATCGGTACCGTGAAACCAAACCATTCATTGAGAATCAGATTGACCGACCCCGAGCGGCCAAACAGCAGTTGCATGGCCGAGGCACCCACGAAGGCCGGCATGATCAGCGGCAGCACCCCGAGCGTCTGGATCAGGATGCCGCCGCGGAAGTGGAAACGCACCGTGAAATAGGCGAGCGGCACCGCGATCAGCGTCGACAACAGCACCGTCATGCCCGCGACGTAAAGACTGTTGGCGAAGGACTCGCGCATCAGCGATAGCTGAAAAAACCCCACGAAATGGGTGAGCGTGAACCCGCCCTGTGGCGTGGTGAAGGCTGCCTTCACCACCGTGAGGACCGGGAGGATCAGGAAGGTGATGAGGAAGGCTCCGATCGCGAGCGCGATCAGAGCGGCCGGCCAGCTGAATCGTTGTTGCAAGGATGTTCTCTCGATAGCGGGCGCTCACACAGTGGAGCCGCCCGGTGTCTCGGCGATTCGAGACTTGGCGCTGGAGTGGGGGCCGTCAGCCTTTGGTTTTCGCGGGCCACCAGCGTGTCGAATCGATCCGATCCGACACGCTCCCCAGGGCTATCTCCCCAAGCGTTGCGCGATCAACGTGCGAGTGCCGCGGCCTTGCGGGCGAGATCGGCTGCCTGCTCGTAATTGCGGCGCGCCTCGCGGCCCCAATATTCCTCGAGCGCGGTCATCTGTTTCTGTTTGTCGGCGCTGCGCTTGGTGTCGCGAAAGACAGCAACGAAAGTATCGTCCTTCATCTTGTCCTCGCCGACCACCGATGTGAATGCCAGACGTCTGGCCTCCTCGAGCAGCCTTTTACCCTCGGCGTTGGGCTTGGCGGCCAGACGGTTTGTGGCCTCGTGAATCGCACGGGTCGCCGCGACCAGCTCCTTGTGGCGGAAGGTGATCGTATGATCGAAAAGCGCGGACACCAGGTAGTAACGGCGCTCCGAGACGGAAGTGTCGAAGTTGACCTTGGCCTGAATCTTGCCGCTGTAGGGGTCAGGGTAGCCGGCCGGCGCCTTGCGGTAGGTCTCCGGGAGCACCGGCAGGCGGCTGATCTTGGGGTTGAGGAGCAGTTCCTGCCCTTCGGGCGAGAGCGTGAAGCGGATGAAGCGCCGACCCATTTCGGCGTCCTTTGCGCCCTCGATCAGACCGATGTTGGCCGGGACGATCGCGGTCATCGACGGATAGACGAACTCGACCGGAAAGCCAGAATTTTTCGCAGCCAGACCAAAGAAGTCGATCACGATGCCAATGCCGAACTGGCCGTTTGACACCCCGTCGGGCACGCCAAAGCTGCGCTCCGTGATCGCCGCACTGTTGCCGGCCATCTGCAGCACCTGCGACCAGCCCTTCTCCCAGCCTTCGCCCTGCAGGATGGTCTCGATGGTGAGGTGGGTCGTGCCCGAGCGCGACGGCGAAGAGGTCGAGACATGGCCGAAGTACACCGGGCGCGTCAGATCGACCCACTCACGCGGCTCGGGGAGTTTGTTGGCACGCATGTAGCGCGTGTTCCACATGATTCCGTAGCCTGCGAGCGCCTGCCCGCGATAAAAGCCTCGGGGGTCATTGATCGGATAACTGCCAATCTTCTCCGGCACCTTGATGCCAGGGTCATAGCGCTGCAGCAGACCGTCCTTGGCCATCACCTCGAATGCATCGGGTGCGGACGCCCAGAAGACGTCTGCGCGGTTGCCCGGGGAGGTTTCACGGACAAAAGCCACGGCGGCGGAAGTGCCTTTGTTGAGGATCTCCACCCGGATGCCGGGGTTGGCTTTTTCGAAGGCAGCCTTGTAGGCGGCGGTCAACTCCTTGGGGAAGGACGTGACGACCGTAACGGTTTGGGCCGAGACGGCACCCGCAGCAAGGGCCAGCCCGAGAGCGGCGAGGGCGCGAGTGAATCGATTGAGCAGATAAGAAACGGACATGAGCATTCCCCAATATGACGGCCATGTGACGGCATGCACCTTAATGGGAGGACGACCTCCGGTCAAATCTGCGGGTTGACATGTCCGCCCGCGGCCAACCAACGTTGCACCGAAACTCGCGACCACTGTTGTCGGGCGTAGTGTTGCAGTGCGTCTGCGACCGGTTCACCGCTTGCCACGAGCCGCATCAGCATCATGGCAAGGTCGATGTCTGCGATCGACCAGGTCCCCGCGACATACCCGCCACCGTTTGAGAGGAGTGCGTTCGCAGTCGTGATGAGCTTGTCTGCGGCGCTGCGCGCCTCGGCCCCGAGCGGCTCCACCGTGCCGAAGCCACCGAATACGCCGTGGGTCGAGCGCGCCTTGCGCAATGCGAGCAGGTCGCTACGGATCCAGGCCTGCACCATCCTGGCGCGGGCGCGAGACTGCCGGTCTTCCGGGTAGAGCCGCGGGCCGTCGAAACACTCGTCGATGTACTCCGCGATCGCAGACGACTCGACCAGCGTGAAGCCGTCGTGCACCAGCGCCGGCACCCGCGAGGTGAGCGAATCGCGGGCGAATGTTTCGCCGCGGGCCGCTGCCGGCCGACCGAGGTCAATGGTCTGAACACTGAAGACAATGCCCTTTTCGCTGGCGGCGGCGAAGGCCGACAGCGCGTAGGGGCTGAAATATCCCGAGTCGACATAAAGGGTGATCACGAGCGGGTCTTCCTTGAGGCTGAAGGCGTCAATCGGGTGTAGGCAGCGCGTGGCGGGCTCAAGTCGGTCGCGCGGAGTCGGGTGACGCTTCGTCGGTCGGGACAGCGAGCTTGGCGCCCTGCGGCCCTTCGCCGTCCGGGGCGACGCGGTCGGGATCCCGCGGCAAATGCAGGTCGAGAAGGTCGACGATGCGGGTGACCTGCGCGCGCTCGCCGTTGTCGCGCAGGTAACGCTCGAGTTCCTGCTGCGCCCGCTCGGGTAGGCTGGCTTGTGTAAAAAGGCGGCGAAGCGCCTGGGCCGTTTCCTGGACCTGCGAGCGGCTGACCCGATTCAGGTGAAAGGATGACTGGTGTTCGAAGCGCGGCAGAGCCTCGTCCGCGGCACCACGTTTCAGACGCAGCAGACCTGTCCTGGGGCGGCCCGAGGCGTCGCGCAAAGTGCGTTGGAGTTCGGTGAGTACCGAACGCGCAGCACTCACCTCTACGGGGCCGACCGGCGGCGCCTTCGCGGGCGAGGCGAGGCTCGGGCCGATGCGGGGCTCAGACATGGTGCCCGCTCAGGCCCACCCGGTGGCCTTGGGCAGCCAGGTGCAGACTGCCGGCATGAGGGTGACGACCGCCAGACGCGCCACATCGGCGAATACGAATGGCGTGATGCCTCGGTAGATGCGGGTGAGCGGAATATGCGGGGCCATCGATTGCACGACGAACACGTTGATGCCGATCGGTGGAATGATCATGCCCATGCTGATCAGGATCACATTGACGACCCCCCACCAGAGCGGGTCATAGCCCATGCCAGTAATCAAGGGATAGACGAATGGGAGCGTGATCACCATTGCGGCGATCTCGTCAAAGATGGCACCCGCGATCAGGTAGACGACCTGCAGCATCACGATGACGAGCAAGGGCGCAACGCCCATGCTTTCGATGCCAGAGACAACGGCCTGCGGCATGCCCGAGAGCGTGACGAAATAGCTGAAGACCGACGCGCCGATGATGATCACGAAGATCAGTGCAGTCGAGGTCACTGTGTCACGGATCGATTCGAGAAAGCGCGCCATCGACATGCGGCCACGCGCGAGCGCGATCAGGAAGGCAAAGGTCGCGCCGACTGATGCGGCCTCAGTGACGGTGAAGACGCCGGAGTAGATGCCCGCGCCTACCGCGATCGCAAGCAGCACGACGGCCCAGCACTCGCGTACGGTTCGCCAGCGCTCGGGCCATTCGGTCTTGGGTCCGACCGGGGCCTGGTCCGGTGCTATCCGCGCGTAGATCGAGACGGCCACCATGTAGAAAACCACTGTGATCAGGCCTGGGATCACTGCGGCGACGAAGAGCGCGGTGATCGAGTTTTCGGTCAGCACGCCGTACAGGACCAGCACCACTGAGGGCGGGATGATGATCCCGAGCGTGCCGCCGGTGGCGATCGTGGCCGCAGCGAAACCCTCTCCGTAGCGATTCGAGGTCATTTCGGGCAGTGCGATGCGCGACATTGTCGCGGCGGTGGCGACCGACGACCCGCATACCGCGCCAAAGCCGGCGCAGCCGAGCACGGTCGAGATCGCCAGGCCCCCGCGACGGTGCCCGAAGAAGGCACCGGCGACCTTGTAGAGTTCGGTCGACAGGCCGCCGGCGTGCGCGAAATTGCCCATGAGCAGAAAGAGCGGGATCACCGCGAGCGCGAGGCTGCCGAGTGCGCTCGAAGGCTCAGTCGACAGCAGCGATAGCGCGGGCTCCCAGCCGATGATCAGGCCGCAGCCGATCAGTCCGGCCATTCCCATCGCCACGCCGATCGGCACATGAATTGCGATCAGCGCAAACATCAGGCCAAGGCCCAAGAGGCCCGTGGTCATTGGATCCATGGACGGTCAGTGCTCCGGTTCGTCGGCGCCGCCCGCAGCCGATCGGATCCAGCGAACGGCGACGAGCAGTTGGGCGATCGAGGCGATCGCAAGCATCACTGTCGCGAGCAGCCACGCGGGCGCGACGGGCACCTCGATTGTTCGGGTGGTCGCGCCTCGGCCATGCTGATCGATGACGAAAAGCACAAACTGCCAGGTGACCAGACTGAAGAAGGCGAGCGTCACGAGGTTGCCGATGCTCTCGAGCCACCGGTAGGCGGTGCGTGGCAGCGCGTTACCCAGGAAACGGATCGTCACATTCGATTGCCGAAACAATCCGGCTGGAAAGGCGGACGCAATGATGACCGCCATCACCAGGCTCAAGATATCGGTGAGACCAGGCAATCGGGGTAATCCGAGGTAACGCGCCACACCTTCGTAGGTGGTGAGAGCCGCCGCCACGCAGAGCCCCGAGAAGCCAAAGAGCGCCAGTCGGTCAGTCAGCCGGGCGAACCGGCTGAACACGGTTGATTCCAAGATCTGGTTTCCCTCAGCCGCGGATTTTCTTCAGGAGCGATAGGGTTTCGGCGTAGATCTTTTCGCCATTGGGCGATTTTTGAATCCACCACTTGTGCACGGCTTGGGCCTGCTGGCCATATCGGGCCTTGTCCGCCGCCGACAATTCGGTGAGCTGAATGCGGGCTTCCTTTTCGACGCTCGCTCGGATCTCCTGGCCCACGCCTTCGTAGGCGGCACCGGCACTGCGTGCGAAGCTTGTGCCGCCGTGCTTCATCACCGCATCCTGGACGTCCTTGGGCAGACCATCAAAGGTCTTCCTGTTCATCAGCAGCAGGAAGGGGATCACGCCGACCGGCGCGAGCTGGTTTTGGCGCACGAGCGGCAGCGTCTTGAAGGTGCGCATCCCCGACCAGCTCTGGATCACGCCATCGAGCGTGCGGCGCTGCAGGCCCTCGTTCATCTCAGGGCTGTCCATGGTCTCGGCGCTCGCGCCCATGACCTTGAGCCACTCGGCGTGGACGGCGCCGACTGAACGGATCTTCTTGCCCTTGAGCTCATCGAGCGATTTGAGCGGATTGGCGAGCCACAGATTTGAAACCTCTGAGGCGAAAAACCCGACGAGATGGACATCCTCGAGTCCACGGAGCATTTTCTTTTCGCAAAGCTGCCAGCCCACGAGCGCGGCTTCTGTGGCGTTCTCGAACAGGAAAGGGAGCTCGAACAGCTGCATATCCTCGAACTGGCGTCCGTGGTAGCCCGGGAGAATCCAGGCGACGTCGGCCACGCCCGCGCGCACCAGGTCAAACTGCTTGAACGCATCCTTGCCAAGCGAACCGCCCCAGAACCCCTGGAAGCGAGCCTTCGCGCCCACCTCATTTTGCGTCGCGACCATCCAGGGCCGGATGACCCGCGCCACGCCGACCGACTGCTCGGGCACAAAGGTCGCGACCTTGACCAGGGGGGCCGACTGCGCGCGCACAGACGGGACGATTGTGGTCGTGGCCACTGCAGCGGAAGCGGCAAGAATCTGACGTCGGGTGGGATGCATGAAAGTCTCCGGTGGGTCATTGAGTGCCGCCGGCTGGGGGCGGCTTGAAGGTCGAAAGACAGATGATAGTGCCGGGATCGCCTCGCGCAAACCGGACCCGTCCATTTTGCGGGCAATCCCGGGGGCGGGCCTAGGGTAGACCCGAGGTACGGGCGCAGCGCCAGGTGTTCAGGCCCCCTTCCCATCGCGAAAGCCGAGCACGGTGTCGGCAAGCGCCGCGGCTTCGCCCGGTAGGTGCTCGCCCCGCCAGGCAACATGGCCGTCGGGTCGTACCAGTACCCACGAGCGCTCGTAAAGACGGTCGTGGGTCGCGCCGGGCAGTGCGCGCATCCCGAGGGAAATCCCATGACGCGAGAACGCGTCGGCAAGCGAGGTGCGGGCGGATGCGGCTTCGCCTGCCTCGATCGTCGAAGCGTGTACCAGGGTCCAATCCCGCCCGAACCAGTCGAGCGTGCTCTGGCCTCGCAGACTCTGGTCGGCACCCAGCCAGGCGTGAGGTGCGCGCGAACCCGGCCAGGTGCTGGGCACGACCTGCGCCGGATCGTCGGGCGGCTCAGGACTGCCGTCGGCCACGATCACGGGCGAATCCACGTAGCGATAGCCCAGATGCAGTCCCGCCGAGTTGAACTGCCGGCTCATCCAGCGAATTCGCGGAATGAGTCGCGCCCGCGCAGCCTCGCCCTTTGGGCTGTCCTCGTCGATCTCGGGCGGCACTTCGTCCATCACCATGTCGATCTTGTCGGAGTTGTTGGCCGAGACGACACTGTTGCGCACGGCAATCGGCTTGCGTTCGATTTCGTAGCTGTCGAGGAGCGCTGGCCCGCCCTGCCCGCCTTCAAATGCGGCGAGCTTCCAGCCGAGGTCGATTGCGTCGCCGATCCCAGTGTTCATCCCGACTCCGCCCGTGGGTACGAACAGATGCGCGGCATCGCCCGCAAGAAACACGCGGCCGCCATTTGAGCGCCACTGTCGCGCGACCGACTGGTGGTGATGCCAGTGGGTGGTCGCCTGGAGCTCGAATTCGAAGGGGCGTCCGACGGCGCGCGTGAGCACCTCGCGGGCATCGATCGATTCGGTCGATTTCGAATGATCGAGAAAATAGTACTGAAAGCTCCAGCGCTCGGCGCCATCGATCGCGGTGAAGACGCCAAAGCTGTCGGGTGCGAAGGTGAAATAGAGGTTGCCCAAGCCCTTGCCATGGATCGACAGGAATTCTTTCGAGCGGAAGTAGAAGCTCACGTTTGCCCGCATCTTGCCGCGACCGTTGTAGCGGATGCCAAGCGAGCGCCGGATCGCGCTGGTTCCGCCATCGCAGGCCACCAGCCAGCGACTGCGGATGCGCTCGGTGCGGCCGCTCGAAAGCTCGGTGGCGGTCGACGTGACGCCGCTTTCGTCCTCTTCGAAGGCGTCGAAGCGCCAGCCGTGCTTGAGGTCGACTGCCGCTTGATCGGCAGCGAACCGCCACAGCACGGGCTCGAGCGCCTGTTGCCCGATCTGCGTCTTGTAAAAGGGTGACCAATGCAGTTCGCGCCAGCGCGCCATCACCTCGGGCGTGCGTTCGATCGTCTGGCGGATCGAGGGAGAGGTGATCCGGTAGAGCTCGTGACCTGCGAGCCGGCTTGAAAACGTGATGAAGTAATTGACCTCGGGCGGCAGCGCCGCGCGATAGATGTCGTCGGTGATGCCCCAGCGACGAAAATATTCCATCGAGCGCGCGCCCAGAAGCGTGGCCTTGGGATGCTCGGTGGGGTGCGTGCGGGTCTCAAGCACCGTACAGGCGAGCCCTCGCCAGCCGAGCTCGGACGCGAGCGACAGGCCCACTGGCCCACCGCCTACGATCAGTACTGGGGTTTCGATCATGCTGGTTGTCTCCTTCTGATCCTGACTGACAAGGATTGTATGATTGCCTCAACAACAGGGAGCACAAAGACATGACGGTTGAATACGCACCCGGAGGCCTGATCGGGCTTCTCACGCCCCAGGCCAATACAACGGTTGAGCCCGAAGCAGCCATCCTTTGCCCCGCCGGCTTTGCGATGCTCACCGCGCGCATGGTAAGCGCGCGGGGCACGGTCGAGGAGCGATTGATCGATTACTACGAGTCGCTCGAGGAGACTCTCAAGCAGTTTGCCAATGCCCCGCTGACAGTGATCACCTCGGCCTGCACCGGCGCCTCCTACCTGATTGGTGCCCAGCGTGAGGACGAGATCTTTGGCCGACTCGCTGCGGCCCGCGGGATTCCCGTCAGCAACTCCGCCTATTCGGTGGTCGCCGCGTTCCGCGCGCTGGGCGCTCAGCGCATCGGCCTCGTGTCGCCCTACCCGGCGAGCCTCACCGAGGCCAGCATCCGTTATTGGGAAAGTCGAGGCCTGTCGATCGGCCATGTGTCGATGGTCGCAAGCGACCCCTCGCAATTTCATCCGATCTATTCCATCCGTGCAGGCGGGGCCGCAGAAGCCCTTGCGACGATGGCCGGACACGATGTCGATGCGATCGTGATGCTGGGCACCGGCATGCCCACGCTCGGGCCCATCCTGCAGCGCCCACGGGTGGGGCGGGCGCCGGTGTTTTCCT
Organism: Burkholderiaceae bacterium; assembly: GCA_044348315.1. Taxonomy (GTDB): domain Bacteria; phylum Pseudomonadota; class Gammaproteobacteria; order Burkholderiales; family Burkholderiaceae_E; genus SYIM01. The sequence goes on from JBIKTA010000004.1 coordinate 13,804, forward strand.
CGATGCTCGCAACCGTCTGGGATGCGGTTCAGCGCTCGCAGGGCGCTTCGCATACGGCCGCCTCGCTTTTGGCCTTTATCGATGGCTGGAGCTGGCGCCACCGGTTCATGGAGCGTTGCGGCCGGATCTGAGCGGCCGAGGGCCTCGAAGGTGGTCGATCTGCTGCCTCAGGCCCCGAGTTTCCGAAGCGGCGGCGGGACCGTCGGGATCGAAATCGTTTTCGGCTCGGTGTAGAAGGCCTCGCAGGCTGCACCGCCCTCGCGGCCGACGCCCGACTCCCGATAGCCGCCAAACGGCGCCCGCAACTCCCGCATCATCGGCGTGTTGACCCAGACCACGCCTGAGCGCAGCCCCTCGGTCGCCCGCATCACGGTGGGCAGGTGATCGGACCAGACGTAGGACACGAGGCCGAAACGGCTGTCGTTGGCGATGCCCAGCGCCTCGTCGATCGTGTCGAACAGGATGAAGGTCGCAAAGGGCCCGAAGATTTCGTCCTGCGCGACCCGCACCGCGTTGGACGGCGCGAGCACCGCGGTGGGCTCGACATAGAAACCATTGCCCGCCGAGTCGGGCTGCCGACCCCCGGTCAGCAGACTGCAACCGTCGGCCGTCGCAGTGTCGACAAAGCCGAGCACGCGGCGCATGTGGGCGAGCGAGGCGAGCGGGCCGAGCTCGGTACGATCGTCCATCGGGTCGCCGATGCGGATCCGGCGGGCGCGCTCGGTGAATCGGCTGATGAAGTCCTCGGCAATACGGCGCTCGAGCAGGATGCGCGAGCCCGCCAGACATTGCTGACCGTTGTTCGAGAAAATGCCCAGTAGTGCGCCATCGAGCGCCCGGTCCTGATCGGCCGAGGCGAACACGATATTGGCCGACTTGCCGCCGAGCTCCATCGTGCAGGGCACCAGGTTCTGGCCCGCCGCAGCCATGATCGAGCGTCCCGTCTCGGTGCCGCCGGTAAATGAAACAAGATCGATATCCGGGTGCGAGACCAGCGCATGACCCGTGACCGGCCCGCGTCCGTTCACCAGATTCACCACCCCGGGCGGCAGCCCCGCCTCATGCAGCAGCTCGACGAAGCGGTAGAGCGCGAGTGGGGTCTGCTCCGAGGGCTTGAGCACGCAGCTGTTGCCGAAGGCAATCGCGGCTGCGACCTTCATCGAGGCGAGCGCGACCGGCGCGTTCCAAGGGGCCAGCAGCGCCGCCACACCGACCGGCTCGCGCACCACGACTGTCTGGTAGCCCTCGGTCTGCGTATAAACCTGGCTCGCGCTCTGCCCGATGTGCTCGGAGAAGAACCGAAAATTGTAGGCGGCGCGCTCGATGTGACGGAGCTTCAACTCGCGCATCACGATGCCGGTGTTCAGGCACTCGAGCTCGGCGAGCTCATCGGCGTGGGCGCGCACCACGTCGTGGATACGCAGCAGCATGTCCTGCCGGCGTGCGACCGACAGCCGCGACCAGACGCCCGAGCGAAAGCTCGCGCGCGCGGCGGCCACGGCCCGATCGACGGTGGCCGCATCGGCCTCGATCACCTCTCCAACCGGCAGGCCAGTCGCGGGATAGATGATGGGCAGTCGTGCGCCGTCGCCGGCCACGCGTTCGCCGTTGATCAGATTGCCAACGATTCGAAAGGGAAATTCCCGGGGTGCGTTCATGATCGGCTCGAATGGGGTTCAGGACATGAAGGCGCCGCCGTTGACCTGCAGCGTCTGGCCGGTCACGTAGCGGGCCGCGTCGGAGAGGAAAAAGAGAATCGGGCCGACGATGTCGTCGGGCTGCGCAATGCGACCGAGCGGGATCGATCGTCCGTAGGCGGCGGTGTCAAACCGGGTGGGCTGTGACTCATCCGAGCGACCCGTCCCGCCGCGCAGAAACGCCGTGTCGACTGCTGAGGGTGCCACCGCATTGACCCGAATCGCGGGCGCCCACTCGAGCGCCAGTTGGCGGGTCATCATGATGAGGCCCGCTTTGGCGATCGAATACGGCCCGTAGTTAGGGCGGGCCACCATGCCCAGACCCGATGCGACGTGGACGAGGCTCGCGCCCTCGCCTTGCGCAAGCAGCGGATGGAGCGCTGCAGACAGCGCATGTGCAGCATCCAGATTGCCGCGCATGACTTCGTCCCATACCGTGGTGGGCGTATGCGCGAGCGGTTGCGCGGCGGCCATGAAGCCGATCAGGTTGACCGCGCCGTCGAGCCCGCCCCACTGATCGCCCAGCGCTGTACAGGCCCGCGCCAAAGCGGCCCGGTCGGCGGCGTCGGCGGCGAGGCAGACGACTTCGGCCGGAGGTCGATGCCGCTCGATCGAGGCCGGCAGGTCCAGCACGGCCACGCGAATGCCCTGGTCGAGCGCTGCCTGCACCAGCGCGCGCCCGATCCCGCCGCAACCGCCGGCCACCAGCAGTCGGGCCGATGGGTGGGGATCGGGTGCAGCATCGCGATCGGCTGCCTGCGCGGCCGGGGGCGTCTGCACCACGGCGTCCAGGTTCGCAAGTATGCGCATGGCAATCTCCCGGAATCAGGCGAGTGTGGCCGCGCGACGCAAACCCTCGATCATCGAAGTCTTCAGCAGATACTTGTAACAACGGTCACGATCACTCGCGAGCGCTTGGAGGTCGCCGAGCAGCTTTCTGCGCCCCTCGAGCGAGGGCTCCCACATCCGGGCGCGGTTCTGGTCGGCCTGACCGATGATGTCGTCCCGCACCACGGGTCGGCGCCGCGCCTCGTAGCGCTCGATCGTCGAAGGTGCCGCCCCGTTGAAAATCTCGGTGAGGCAGGCGGCCAGCTCGAACACGTCGTGGATCCCGCCATTCATCCCCATGCCGCCCTTGGGATTGTTCAGGTGTGCGGCATCTCCTGCGATCAGCAATCGGCCGCGACGCCAGTGCGAGGCAATCCGTTGGTGAACACGGTAGGGACGGATCTCCCGGATCGGTGCGTGCGCGGCCGCAGGCGTGATCGTGGCCAGCCGGGCCGAAATCCGTTCGGGGCGCATCGCGTCGTCGAGGTTTTCCTCTGCGGGGGGATGCAGGCTCACCCGCCAGACATCGGGCAAACGCAGCAGGCTGTAAGTTCCGTCGGGCGCCCACACGTAGTTGATGCCCGAGAGCTCGGGGAGGTGGTCTTCGAAGGGAAAGGTTGTCGTCGCAAGAATGGTCGTCTCGGGGTAGATGCTGCCTTCGAAACTTGCGCCGATCGCATCACGGATCAGGCTGCGTCCGCCATCGCAACCAACGATATGACTGCCGCGCTCGCGCACGGGCGCCTCTTCGCCCTGCTGCCAGTCCAGCCAGGGACCCTCTTCGTCTTCACCTGCGGCGACCACATTGACCCCGCGTTGCACGATCGACGCGTCGAGCGCCCTCAGACGCTTTTCCATTTCCATCGACAGCACGCTCTGATCGCACTGCAGTCGCCAGGGGTGACGGGTGGCGTCGGCGATGATCGACAAGTCGAACTCGGCGTGCTCACCGGTCTCATGAAGCCGGATCTGCCAGGTCGGCGTGATGCGACCGGCCGCATGCAGCGCGGCGCAGACACCATCCTCATCCAGCATATCGAGTGTCGGCGGGTGAATCGTCGACGACCTGAGCATGGGAATCAATTGAGGCTCGCGTTCGAACACCCGAACGGGCAGACCCGCTCGGGCGAGCCGCCAGGCAAGCACCAGACCGACCGGACCCGCGCCGGCAATCAGAACAGGACGTGAGTCGACATCCATTGCATCATTCCATCGAAGGTGAAATCAGCCTGCGATGGTAATACACCTGGCGGGGATCTGGATTTATCCGCTCGCCCGCGCAAGCCAGGCGCGTGCCTTGAGCAAAAAGCTCTCCAGTTCGGGGTCGCGACCCGTTGCCCCGGCCAGCGCCTGCGCAACGGCAGGGGCCGCGGCGATCGCCTGCCGGATGTCGAGAAAGAGCAGCCGCGAACGACGCGCGAGGACGTCGTCGACGGTACGCGCCCAGGTATGCTGTGCCAACCAGACGACCTCTTCGGCCGTGGGTGCGCGCGCTGCACAATCGGGTAAATCAGCGGGCAGTGTCCGTCCGGAGGGGGCCCCGCAGGTGATGGGCGCAACCGGCAGTTGCCGCAGGGCATCGCGCGCCATCGCAAGACAGGTCGTCCACTTGCCGCCGGTGATGGTCAGAAGCCCCCGCTCGTCGACCACGATCGCATGCTCGCGGCTGATCGCGCCGGTGTTCGCAACCGAGCCCGCCGCCCCAGCGTGCCTGGCTGGAGGTTTGACCAGAGGGCGAAGACCCGCCCAGGCGCTCAGGATGTCAGAGCGGGCGGGTGCGGGCCGCAGCACCCGCCCGACCTCGGCCAGGATCAGATCGATTTCGTCGCTGAAGGGCAGGGGCTCGCGATCAAGGCCGGTCTCCGACGCATTGCGCGGCGTGTCGGTCGTGCCGATCACGCAATGTCCCAGCCAGGGCACGACAAACAACACCCGACCGTCTGCGGTGCGGGGAATGAGGAGCGCTTCGTCTGCCGGGAAAAAGCGTCGGTCGACGACGATGTGGGCGCCCTGGCTGGGCTGGACCATGGCCGGTTCGTTGCGCAAGACATCGACCCAGACGCCCGCAGCGTTGACCACGTCGCGCGCGCGAAGCTCGAGCCGCTCGCCCGACTCGCGATCGATCAGTGCCAGCCTCGCCAGGCCCGTGTGCTCCCGCTCCAGCCCGACTGCCTGAACGCGGTTGACGACGATTGCGCCCGACTGGGCGGCGCCCCGTGCCATGGCGATTGCCAGCCCCGCATCGTCGAACTGGGCATCGCAGTAGCTCACCGCACCATGCAGCCCTCGGTCAATCAGCTCAGGATAGGCTCGGCGCGTGGTCGCTGCGCTCTGCAGGCGCGTGGGTCCGAGGCTGGCACGACCGGCGAGACGGTCGTAGATGAAAAGTCCCATTCCATAGAACCCGCGCTCCCACCAGCGATAGGCGGGCATGACAAAGCGAAGCGGTTTTGCCAGCGTGGGCGCGAGCGCGATCAGGCTGCTGCGCTCGTGCAGGGCCTCACGCACCAGACCGATCTGGCCTTGCCCGAGATA
>JBIKTA010000171.1:0-5790 GCA_044348315.1 Burkholderiaceae bacterium
ACCGGATTTGGCAGGACATGTACCACGCGAAGACCACCGGCGACGCTGAGGTCTACCTCAAGCTAACGGTGATTGACGATGTTCTGATTGTTTCCTTCAAGGAGTTGTGACCATGAAATGCCCTGGCTGTGGAGCGGCTGAGCTGATCCACGACACCCGCGATATGCCTTACGTCTATAAGGGCGAACACACCACCATCCCCGACGTCACGGGCGACTTTTGTCCTGCTTGTGGCGAAGCGGTTTTGAACCGTGAGCATGGCGACCGCTACAGCGACCTGGTCGGCGCGTTTCAGCGGCAAGTCAATGCCGCCTATGTTGATCCTGCCTACATTGCCAAAGTGCGCAAGAAACTCGACCTTGACCAGCGTGAAGCGGCTGACATTTTTGGTGGTGGGGTTAACGCCTTCTCTCGCTATGAGAATGGCAAGACGAAGCCGCCTCTGGCATTGGTCAAACTGCTCAAGGTGCTGGATCGGCATCCGGATTTGTTGGACGAAATCCGGACATCTTGAGCTGCTCCGGAGCAACCGCTCGCTGAGTGTCGTTGAGATGCACCAGTATCAAAAGCCGCTCTACCGCATGCGCCAAGGTCAGACGGACCGAGCCATCAGTCGCTTACGACGGTCGCAGTCGAAGTCGGGCGCACAGCCAATATGAGGCTGATCTTGGCTCCGGGTTGTGAAAGAAACGTATTGTTCCGACCCTCTCTCTGCGAGGCTCTGTAGAGCCTGATGTCCCGAGGACATTTGGGTCGACTTTGAGATCGGTCCCTGGGTGATCGCGGGACGAAGGCCTGTGTTGGATAGGCCGGTGATCCCTTGCTTTCGTGGATTTCGACAACTCACGCCAACATCCAAAGACCGGCCTATGAACCGCATTGTAGGAACAATCACCGATCGCGGCCAGCACCTGATCGCGATGGTCAGCGATCGCGAGGCCTATCGCCCCGCCAACTGCCAGGGCTGCGGACGCGCGGCTGGCTTGATGCTGATCGGTTTTGGCCTGAGACTGGCTTTATGAACATTTTTCTGAACTTTAATTGCCGAGTCGCTCGGGCGCTCCTCATCCTGATCGCAGCGACAGTCTTCCTCAGCGGCTGCACGGGCATACCCAAAGGCCTCGCACCGGTCGGCGCGTTCGATGCCAAGCGTTACGAAGGCGAGTGGTTCGAGATCATGCGACTGGACCATCGATTCGAGCGGGGCCTCAACAATGTGACGGAGGTACTCCTCGAGACGTCTTGCCTCGCCACTCATACCGGACGAGCCTCGGCGATGACTTTTGAGCGAAATTCGTCCGGCAAGGAATTAGGCGTCAGTACATCCACAGGCACCCCCAGAAGGTGCAGGAGCTCGTGCCTGATGGCACCGATGTCAAACATTGTTGTCTCGGGAGTAGGATCGATCAAAATATCCAAGTCGCTACCCTCTCGGTCATCCCCCCTTACGACAGACCCGAAAACACGCGCATTGAGGGCTCGGTGGCGCTCAACGACGGAGCGGATCGCCTCGCGGTTCCTATTCAGCGCAATAGACGGTTTCATATCTGGGCTCCACATTCAATGACAAATCGACGCCGATGATCAACCCCGCTCACGCCGCATCGCGCAGCGCCCTCCTCAGTATCTTGCCGACATTGGTCTTGGGCAGTTCATCGCGAAACTCGATCTGGCGTGGACGCTTATAGCCAGTCAGATCCTTTGCACAGAAGGCCATGAGCGCCTCCTCGGTGAGCGCCGGGTCCCTCCGCACGACAAAGAGCTTGACCGCCTCGCCGGTCCGCTCGTCGGGCACGCCCACCGCTGCAGCCTCGAGCACGCCCGGATGCATCGCAGCCGCCTGCTCGACCTCGTTCGGGTAGACGTTGAAACCCGAGACCAGAATCATGTCCTTTTTCCGGTCCACGATCTTCACATAGCCCCGCTCGTCCATCACCCCGATATCGCCGCTCCGGAAAAAGCCCTCAGGCGTCATCACCTTGGCCGTCTCGTCGGGCCGCTGCCAGTAGCCCTGCATCACCTGCGGGCCGCGGATGGCGATCTCGCCGCGCTCGCCCTGCGGGACGGCATGCCCCTCATCATCGAGAATCACGATCTCGGTCGAGGGCAAAGGCAGCCCAATCGTGCCGGAATACTGATCGGTGTCGGTCGGATTGCAGGTCGCAGACGGTGAGGTCTCGGACAAGCCGTAGCCCTCGCAGATCGGGCAGCCGGTAAGCTCCAGCCACTTGCTCGCCGTCGCCTCCTGCACGGCCATGCCGCCGCCGTTACTCACCACCAGCCCCGAAAAATCCAGCTGCCTGAAACCCTCGTGGTGAACCAGCGCGTTGTAAAGGGTATTGACCGCCGGGAAAATATTTACCCGGTGGCCCTCGATCTCCTTGACGAGCGCAGGCAGATCGCGCGGATTGGGAATCAGCACATTGAGCGCACCGACCCGCATGCCCAGCAGACTGCAGACCGTCAAAGCGAAAATATGATAGAGCGGCAGCGCACAGACAATGGTGATCTGTTCACCGGCCGGCAAGGTCCGGCGTGAATTGCTGAGCGCAGGCTGCATCCAGGCCTCGGACTGCAGCACATTCGCAATCAAATTGCGGTGGGTGAGCGCGGCCCCCTTGGAAATGCCGGTCGTGCCCCCGGTGTACTGCAGAAACGCGAGATCGCTTCGCGCAATCTGAGGCTTCGCAAAGCGCTGGCGCTCGCCCTGCATCAGGGCCTCATTCATCGACACCGCCTGGGCGAGCGAGAACGGCGGCACGAGCTTTTTCACGTGCCGGACCACCGCGTTGACGATCATGCCCTTGAGCCCACCGAGCATCTCGCCCATGGCCGTGACCACCACCTGCTCGACGGCGGTGCGCGCGAGCACCTGCTCGAGCGTTGCGGCGAAATTTTCCAGAATGACGATCGCGCGGGCACCCGAGTCGACGAGCTGATGCTCGAGCTCGCGCGGCGTATAGAGCGGGTTCACATTGACCACGACCATGCCCGCACGCAGCACGCCGGCCAGCGCGACCGGATACTGCAGCACGTTGGGCATCATCAGCGCGACGCGATCGCCCTGGGCAAGCCCCCTTGATTGCAGCCAAGCCGCAAATGCGCGCGAGCGACGATCGAGCTCAGCAAAGCTCATGGCCACGCCAAAACCCACATACGCGGGCCGTGCGCCGTGGCGGGCAAACGCCTCATCAAGCAGCGTGGCGAGCGACGCGTACTGATCGGCATCGATCTCGTGCGGAACATCCTTCGGATAATGCTCGAGCCAAACCCTCGTCATATCCCCTCCGATGTCTTTGTCATTCTTGCGGCCGGGCCTGCGATCTCTGCTGGATCGCCTTGAGCCGCGCCGAACGCACGGCCGCAGGCTCGCGCGCAAGCGCGTCGAGCTCGCGATAAAAGCGCTGCAGATCATCGCCATACTGCTCGGCCATCGCCAGTAATGCTGGCACCAGATCGGTGTAGAGCGCAACTGAAACCAGATGCGCATTGCCGATGTCCTGGTCGAACCAGCGGTCATAGCCGTGCCCGCCCCCCCAGCGCGCGCGAAGTGCCAGCCACTCGGCCTGCAGGTTCTCAATCTCAGCCTGCTTGCCCGCTCTGAGGGCCGCAGGCTCGGCACCCGAACGGTACAAGCGATCGAGCCGCTCGCGGGCCTGCGCCAGCAGCTGCAAAAACGCCTCGCGGCGCGCGCGGCGAGCCTGCCAGGACGCGAGCAGAGATGCGCCCTCGGCCGCTGTCGCCCGGTGCTCGAGCCAGCGCCGCACACCGATGATCTCCACCGCCGTCGCGAAGGATTCGTTGAACAAGGTGTCGCCCTTGACATAGAGGCGCTGGTGGGCAAGTTCGTGAAAGATGAGCGCAGCGAGATCGGGTTCAGGGTAACGGATGAAACTGCTGAGCAGCGGATCGGCCATCCAACCGAGTGTCGAATAGGCCGGCACGCCCGCGACCAGGACATCGTCGCCCTGGGCGCGAAGCCGCTCAGCAAAGGCCTCGGCATCAGCTCGCTCATAAAAGCCGCGGTACGCGACACAGCCTGCGACGGGAAAACACCAGCGTCTGGGCTCGAGCGAGAGCTCTGGGGTGGCCTTGACGTTCCAGACGACGTGCGGACGGCCCAGCTCGACATAACGCGTGTAACTCCCGTTATCCGGCAGCGCCAGTTGCTCGGCAGCAAACTGGCGGATCGTCCGCGCGAGCACCAAACGGTCCTTGAGCTTGGGATCGGTCTGCGGGGCGTCGATCAGGGCCTCGAGCGGCTGCGCGCGCCACCAGAGCGAAAGATGGCCCCGGATCGCCTGAGCATAATAGGCGGGTCCGTCCGTCCATGCCTGAAAAAGCCGCGCTGTCCAGGGCAAGGAGGCGCGGGACGGATCCGATCGCGCAACGAAAGGCTGCCCGGACGAATCGGCCATGACGGGGTCACGTGCGCCGGCCGGCATGCCCAGGGCGCAGCCCTGCAGCAACAGGGCTGCGAAGGTGATGAATGTAAACAGACCCCTCATCTGGCGGACGCCATCGAAACAAGCTCAGGGTGCGGACAAAACGCTGCCCTATGATAGCCTCGACCCATCGCCAAAATGTCCTTTCGCCCCTCGATCCGTGCCCGACTCCGACTTGCGCCTACCCGCCTTCCTGCTGACCGGTTTTCTTGGGAGCGGCAAAACCACCCTGCTGAACGCCTTGCTGCGCACGCGCAGTGACGACCGCACTGCGGTCGTCGTCAATGAAATCGGCGATATAGGCATCGATCAATTGATCGTCGCGCAGGCGACCGACACCGTGATGCTGCTCGACTCGGGTTGCCTGTGCTGCCTCGACAGCGGCGCGCTGCACGAAACGCTCTCCGACATGATCGCTCAACGGGCGCGCGGCACGATTCCTCCATTTGCACGCGTGGTGATCGAAACAAGCGGGGCCGCTGATCCCGCCCCGCTGATCAACACCCTGCTCGGGCACCCCTTGGTGCGCCCCCATTTTCGACTGGTCGCCACGGTGGCCACCGTCGACGCCCAGCACTTCGCGAAAAATCTCGGGCAAACCCCCGAACTCGCGCGGCAGGTCGCGCTGGCAGACCGGCTGGTCCTCACGCGGTCGGATCTGGCCGATGCGGCCACCTGCGAGGCGTCCCGCGCCGAGGCCCGCGCGATCAACACCGACGCCTCGTGGTGGACGAGCACGCCCGAGGCGCCCGCGCTCGCGGTGTTCGACGATGACGGCGCCACCGCAGGACTAAGGATCCCGGACGGCGCCGGCCGCCCTTCAAGACTTCCCCTCTTCGAACCCCACCCGCTGGCGCCGCTCCATGCGGGCGAGCGCCGCATCCGCAGCCACACAGTCCGTCCGCCGGAGTCGATCACCTGGGCCGCCTGGGCGGCATGGTCGCGACTCCTGCTGCAACGCATGGGCGATCGCTTGCTGCGGGTCAAAGGCCTGCTACGGCTGGCAGACACCGGTGAGGTCGTCTGCGTGCAGATCGTGCAGCGGGTCGTTCACCGGCCGCTCAGACTGTCCGACTGGCCCAGCCCTGACCAGAGTAACCGGCTCGTTGTCATTGGCATCGATCTTGGCGAGGATGATATCGCGGCCACGTTCCCCGCTTTCGAGATCGAGCCGGGCACGCCGACCGATGCGCTCGCACCCCATCCCAAATTTTGAACGCAAGGAGTACTCATCCATGAACGATCTCGTCATTCGCGGTGCCACTCTCGTACAGCCCGACCGGCCACCCGCGCGCGGCGACGTGCTGGTGAAGTCTGGACGGATCGAGGCTCTGCTCGAGCCAGG
>JBIKTA010000172.1:0-5780 GCA_044348315.1 Burkholderiaceae bacterium
CGCGCAATCAGGGCTTGCCAGGCGGCCTTGCTGCGTCGCTGCCACTTCCTGACCGGCCTTGCGCCAACGGACCCCGCCACCGCCTCGATCATCTTCGCCTCCTCGAATGCATTGCACGAGGCGGCGAGTGTCTAACGACACTCAGACCAATGGAAGAACGCCGCTGGGCGAACGCTTACCGCAGGCGCCCGAGGGCTGCGTGACATCCTGTACCGACAGGACTTTCCGGGTGTCGGACGGCGCCACATCGCGACCTTGATGAGGAGGATGGAGATCGAGGCGATCTACCGCAAGACCCTCGACGCCACGGAAAAAGCTCGATCGCGAACCGCGCGGTGTTGTCTGGAACCTGGCGCCTGCGCGGGTTCGAATCCCTGACGGCAGTAAACGCGATATCAGCGAGGACCGACGCGCACCGGACGACCTTTCTTAACTGTGCTATTTTCGGGTCGGTCTGCGGATGACAGGCAATCGTTATAGGGAGCGTCATGAGCGAGACCGTTTTTGACCAGTCGGTCAAACGCTGGGGCAACGCGACTGCGGATGATCGCAACGGCCCCGTTTCTTCGCGCGAGGTGGGGACGCTCTCCACCGAAGCGCCAGGCCCTGCGTCGCAGGCCCCGCTGCGCGAGGGTCGAGAAGAAGTCTGCGACATCGGCGCCTTTGAGTTCGAGAACGGCGAGCGACTCGATTCGATGCGGGTAGGTTTCGTGACTCACGGCCGACTCGACGCGAACACGGGTAACGCGATCCTGCTGCTCCCGGGGACGGCCAACACTCGGCACAGTGCCGACGGCTACATCGGTCCGGGGCTCGCGTACGATCCGGAGCGCGATTTCATCATCGCCGTTGACGCGATCGGGGCGGGCACCTCGTCGCAGCCGGCCGACGGCCTGCGCGGCGCATTCCCTCGCTACGGCATTCGCGACATGGTGCGCGCGCAGCATCGCCTGATCACCAGACACCTCGGGATTCGTCGCCTTAAAGCCGTCGCCGGTGCGTCGATGGGGGCGTTCCAGGCGCTCGAGTGGGCCATCCATTACCCGTCGATGATGGGGGCGGCGCTGCTGATCGTTCCCGCCGCGCGCTCGGGCGCAGTTTTCCGAACCGTGGTCGAGACCGCGCTGGCGGCGATCCGGCTCGACCCCGACTGGAATGACGGCCACTACACGCGCGCCCCGCTAGCAGGCCTCCGAACCGCTGGCCGGATCTATTACCCGTGGACGGTCACCGACCAATGGCTCGAACAATCCACGCCGTCCTCGATCGAGAGCGAGATGCGCGACACGGTCGAACGCGCCACGACCTGGGATGCCTGGAACTTCATCCGCCGCTACGAGGCGTCCGCAGCGCACGACATCGCGCGCCCTTTCGCTGGCGACCTCGCATCGGCGCTCGCTCAGGTCCGTGCCCGCACCCTGGTTCTGCCCTCTGCGAGCGATCGCCTGCTGCCCGTCGCCGGGGCGCGCGAGATGGCCTCGATGATCCGAGAGGCGCGATACCTGGAGATCCCGAGCGATCGCGGACATCTTGGTTGGCGGGCCGTGGCCGGATCGCCAGCAACCCATTTCATAAACGAAGCGGCAAGCCGCTTCCTTCAGGATGGAGACAGTTGAAATGAATCACCGCACACTTGCCTTGCTGGTTAGTAGCCTGCTAGTCGCCGCGACCAGCGCCGGCGTCTCGGCCCAGACCTGGCCCTCGAAACCGATCCGCCTGGTCGTCCCGTTTGCCGCAGGTCAGGGCGCCGACTCGGCATCGCGCACCGTCGCGCAAAAACTGTCCGAGAAACTCGGCCAGTCGATCGTGATCGACAACCGTCCCGGCGCGGGCGGTAACGTCGGTTCCGAGGTGGTCGCGAAGGCGCCTGGGGATGGCTATACGCTGCTGGTCGGTTCGAACGGCACGCATGCGGCCAACGCCGCGCTCTATGCATCGCTGCCCTTCGATCCGATTCAGGATTTCGTCGGCCTTTCCTACATCGGATCGGTCGCGATGGTAATGCTGACCGCACCAGGCCACCCGGCGCGTAACCTGCAGGACTTGGTCAAGCTTGCGCGGTCAGCACCGGCCACGGTGTCGATCGCGATCCCGAGCTCGACCTCGCGCGTAGTCTTCGAATTGCTGACCCGATCGTCCGGCGCCAAATTCAATCCGGTCGCCTACAAAGCGAGCAGCGCTGCGATGACTGATCTGATCGGCGGACACATCCCGTTCAGCATCGATACCGTGATCGCCGCCGGCCCGCAAGTCAAATCGGGCAAGCTGCGCGCTCTAGGTGTCAGCACGGCAGCACGTTCCCAAGCGCTACCTGACGTGCCGACCTTCGCCGAAGCGGGGTTCGCGGGCTTCGACCTCGCAGCGTGGAATGTATGGTTCGCGCCGCGCGGCACGCCCGCTGCGGTCGTCGAGCGCCTCAACCACGCATTGCGCGAGACGCTTGCCGACGATCAGGTGAAGAGCCGTCTGCGCAGCCTGGGCTACGAGCCCGGTGGATCCCAGGATGCCGCGGCGGTCGCTGCCTTCGTGCGCGCCGAGGCGAGCAAGTGGGGTGAGTTGATCCGGGCCGCCGGAATCAAGGCCGAATGAGTTTCAGAGGGCGCGCTGAATACGGGTTCAGGCGTCCCCTATTCGCGCCGCCCTGAATAATTCTTGCCTGGGCCATCGATGGCGGTTATCGTTCCGCTTCGCAGTGTCCGCTGTTTCATCTCCGCTCCACGCCGGCTTTCGTACATCTCGCCCGAGCATGACTGACCACTTTGGAGCCCTCGTGGCCGTCCGTTCTGCCCATACCGTTGCCGCAGAGTGCCCCAGTCTGACAGACGATGTTGCGAGACGGGTTGTACTTGCAAGGCGCCCCAGAGGGATCCCGACTGTCGAGGATTTTTCACTGGTCGACCTGGCGATTCCGGAACCCGGGACGGGTGAATTCCTGATTGAAGCCCATTGGCTGTCGGCCGATCCGCTCCAGCGCTGGCGGATGGACGAGTCGGCCTTTCAGGGTGCGACGATTCCATTGGGCGATACCGTTTGGGGACGCATGGTCGGTCGGGTCGCACATTCACGACACCCGGAATGGGCGGTCGGCGACTGGGTGGAAGGCATGCTGGGTTGGCAGACCCACGCGATCTCGCAGGGTCAAGGTACCCGAGCGGGGTATGCGCCCGGCGTGACGCGAGTGGACCCTGCCCTTGGCCCACCGTCGGCAGCCCTCGGCGTTCTGGGCATGCCCGGACTCACGGCTTGGTGCGCCATGATGGACCTGTGCAGACCTCGGCCGGGAGAGACGGTGGTCGTCAGCGCTGCAGCAGGTACGGTCGGCTCGCTGGCATGCCAGATTGCGGCGCTGCAAGGTGCCAGAGTCATTGGCATAGCGGGGGGAGCCTCCAAGTGTCGACACCTGCTGGATGATCTGCGCGTCGAAGCCGCCATCGACTACAAGTCGGAGCCCGACCTCGCTGCCGCCCTCCGGAGACTCTGCCCTGACGGTGTGGATGCGTATTTCGACAACGTCGGCGGACCGGTGGCCGATGCAGTATTTTCGGTGCTCGCCCGCGGGGCGCGCGTCGCTCTGGTCGGACGCGTCTCCCAACTGACCCGCTCACCGAATCGGATCGATCGCCAGGAAGCGCTGATCGGATCCAGAGCCAAGCTCGAAGGCTTCATCGTTTACGACCACGAACATCGGTTTACCGAGGTCAGATCGCAACTCGCCGCGCTCCTGGCCAACGGCTCATTGCGTCATTTCGAAACCCTGCATCATGGTCTGGAGCAGGCGCCCCAGGCTCTGATCGATGTGCTTTCCGGTCGGGGGATCGGCAAGCATTTGATCGATGTACGACGAAGCCACTGAACCATGAACGTAACTCCTCGACAGCCTGCCGCAGAGTATGACCTCGTCATCGCGGGCGCGGGGGCTGCCGGGATGATGGCGGCGATCGCTGCGGCTGAGGCCGGAGGCCGCATCGCGATTTTCGAGAAACTGGCTGATGTCAGCTCGTCGTCCACTGCGATCGCGGTCGGCCGTGTCAGCTTTTGCGGAACCGAGATCCAGCGCGCATCGGGCGTCGCCGATTCGCCGGAGCTGATGACCGAAGACCTGCTTCGCACCGGCCTCTATCAAAACGACAGGGCTCTGGTCGACGCATTCATGCGTCATCAGCACGAAACCTGGCTGTTTCTCCAATCCCTGGGTGTCAAGTGGTCACCGACGGTCAATGCGGTGGCTGGCATGAGTGTTCCGAGGGGACACCTGACCGACCCCATGGCGCTTGTTCGATTGCTCGAACGCCATGCTCGACAGCTTGGCGTCGAGTTCTTCTTCGGCTGTGCAGCGGACGCATTGCTGACCGGTGAGGATGGTTCAGTCACAGGCCTGAGCATCATTCGCAGTGGCCAGGATTCACCACAAAAAGTGATGAGCCGAAGTGGCGTCATCCTTGCGATGGGAGGCTTTGCTCGAGCACCGGAGCAGCTCGAGCGGATCGCCCCGCGACTCGCGTGGGTCAAGGCAACCTCGGGGCGCGGACACACGGGAGACGCGCTTCGGATGACTGCGGGTCTCGGTGCGCTGACCCGGGATATGGAACATGTGCAACCCAGCTTTGAGCAGCATATCGACGGATCGACTTCAGCCGAAATACTGCTGCTCTATTACCGGGGCGGGATCATCGTCAACTCCCAGGGCGATCGGTTCATCGATGAATCGAATTCGTACAAGGACATTGCGAGAGCCTGCCTGGATCAGCCCGAAAGGATGGGTTTCCAGATTTTTGACCAACCCATCTTCGACCGCGCCGTCGAAGAAGGTCGCCGGGCAGGACAAGCCTCACCGATGAGCCTCGATGACCATAGGATTGCGCTGCTTCAGACCGGCGAAAGCGTGGCGGCTCTCGCGACCGCATGTGGCATCCCACCCGACAGACTGACCGCGACCATCGCGAGCTATAACAGCGACATCCGTGCCGGCAGGGACCGACAGTTTTCAAGGCGCCACCTCGGCGGTACCTTCGGCCAACCCGTCGCACTCGACACCCCTCCTTTCTATGCCTATGCAACCGTTGGGCATCTGCTCGCGACCTATGCCGGGCTCGCGGTCGATCCTTGCATGAACGTTCTGACTGCCCAAGGTCCCATCAGAGGTCTGTACGCAGCGGGCGAGGCGATCGGCGGATTTCACGGGGCAAGTTATCAATCTGGTACCGCCATCGCCAAAGCGCTGGTGTTCGGTCGACTGGCCGGCCAGTCTGCAATCGGAAAACGCGTAAACTGAATTCAATATTCAAAAAGGGAGTCGACAAACCATGCGGAAAACCTTGACCAAATCCTTCGCCGTGGCCACCTTGGCCACAGTCGCGATTGCGTTCTCGAGCACGCTCGAGGCTCAGGCTCAGTCGCTCCCGAGCGATCGCCCCATCAAGATTGTCGTGCCCTATCCGCCTGGGGGCAGCGCCGACCCGGTCACAAGACTGATCGCCGCGCAGCTCGGACCCGTCCTGAACAGAAACGTGATTGTCGAAAATGTGCCCGGCGCGAGCGGCAATATCGGTACCAATCAGGTCGTCCGGGCAACGCCCGACGGGATGACGCTGGTCCTCGCAGCGACCCCGCTTTCGACCAACCCCAGTTTCTACACCAACATTCCCTTCAATGTCCTGACCGATCTGGCTCCGATCACGATGATCACCCGCCAGCAATTCGTTCTGGTCGTCCACCCCACGGTGCAGGCCAATACCGTTCCCGAGCTGATCGCGCTGGTCAAATCACGTCCAGGCCAAATC
>JBIKTA010000173.1:0-5779 GCA_044348315.1 Burkholderiaceae bacterium
AAGATCGATCTGGCCAGCCATCACATCGTTGACCGCAGCGGCACCGCCCTTGTAGGGGATATGCGTCAGCGCGAGGCCGCTTGCAATACGCAGCATTTCGCCAGAAACATGCCCCGGACTGGCCGTGCCCGAAGAACCATAATTGAGCGTTCCCATCGCCTTGCCGCGTGCCATCAGATCGGACAGCGATGACACCGGCAGCGCGGGCTTGGCAACCAGGATCTGGGTGGAATTGCCAATCTTGGTGATGGGCGCAAAGTCCTTGACCGGATCGAACCCGGTCTTTGCATAAACGTGGGGGTTGATCGCGATCGTGCCGTCAAAGGCCAGCAGCAACGTATAGCCGTCGGGGGCCGCCCGCGCGACCATTTCGGTGCCGATATTGCCACTTGCCCCCGCCCTGTTTTCCACCACAACGCTCTGCCCCAGCGCCTTCTCGAGTCCCTGGGCATAGGCACGGGCGACGATGTCCGATACGCCACCCGGACCGAAGGGCACAACCAGGCGGATGGGACGCGACGGGAAATCCTGGGCCAGCGCGGGTACGGCCGACGCCGCGACGCTCAGGGTGACCACGGCCAAGGTTGATTTCATCCAGTGAAACATGGTTTGCCTCTCGGAATTGGGACGGAAAATGAGCAAGCCGAGCTTAGCAGCCGTCGTGGGCGATGTCGAGGTGAGTGGCGCAGCCGCAAGCTCCACGCCCCTCCGCTCTATCCAGGAGCACCAGAGCTCTATAGCTCTTGTGCTCGACGAGCCTGCTCGAATACGATGCCTTGATGACTGATCGTCCTGGCCTCTCTGTCACGTCCGATACGATCGTGACCCGCTTCGCGATGCGGCGAAACGCAGCCCTGCCCAAGCACGCGCGACTGCATGCGGCGCTGATCGAGGCGATCGAAGCGGGCGAACTCCCACTAGGCGCCCGCCTGCCGGGTGAGCGCGACCTGAGCGCAGCGCTCGGCATCAGTCTGGGCACAACACAGAAAGCCCTCACTCGTCTTGTGACGGAGGGCTTTTTGGTGCGCCGCCACGGGCACGGCACATTCGTTGCGAACGGCCGACGGCCCATCGGGGGTTCGTGGCATTACCGATTTCTGGACCTCGACGGACAGACCGAACTCCCGGTCTACACGGTCGTGCTCGAGCGCTCCCTCGTCACCGAATCCAGGCCCTGGTCCGAAACGCTCGGCCCAGACCCCAAGGGCTATGTGCGGCTGGAGCGCCGTGCTGATATCGGAAACCTTTTTCAATGTCATGGCGAAATATGGCTGCCGGCCTCCCGGTTCGGCCGCCTGATGCGGTTTTCCGAACGTCGCCTCAATGACACCAACCTCAAACTCCTGCTCGAGTCCGAGTTTGCGGCCCCCACGACCGAAGCAAGCGGCGCCGCCTGGGTCCGTCGCATCAGTGCACGCGCTGCCCGCACGATCCGGGTCGCGCCCGGCACCTGGGGTCTGGAGGTCCATATCGTCACGTACGGGATGGGTCGCCAGGCCCTGTCATTTCAGCGAATGATCGTACCGCCGACCGACTACGCCTTGAAACTTGACTTCCCAGGCCCCTCCGGCAGCGCGCCAGTTGAAATGGCTGATCAAGGAGAGAAACGATGACTCCGGTCCTGAGCGCAGATCCGCCGCGCACGGCCCGCCTGCGACCCATCGGCCTGCTGGTCGAGACGCGCGACGAGACCCACGCCGAGCAGGTGGTCCAAATGCTGCGAGGCTCCGGTTTCGACCCGGTACGCCTTGCCTGAACCTCATTGACTTCCAGAAGGAGATCCATCCGTGCCCGTCAATCCTCACATCGCCCGCCTACCCTACCCGGCCGAAGCCCTGGGCCACGTCGCAATCGACGCCCCGGACCATCTCGTGGCCGGCTCCATGGCCACGATCCGGGTCCGATACACCGCGGGACGTTTTGGGATCGACGACCAGGGCAGCATCCGCTTCCTGTTTCGGTTTGCCAGCGATGCCGGCCGCCCGCAGTTCGAACGCCCGGGCGCGCCGAATTACGCGACCGTGAGCGCCTCGAACGGCACGACGCTCGTCCCGGAATATCACCCCCGGGGCGCGTTCCGGCCCTGGTTCAAGGCGGTGCGCGTCAACGTGATGCGGGACGCCCTTCGCGAGGGCGACTCGATCGAATTGGTGCTCGGAGACCGCTCCCAGGGCGGATCGGGCTGGCGAGCACCCACGATGCGAGATGCCGGATTCGAAATCCGGGTGCAGGCCGACCCCTTCGGTACCGTCGTGTATGGGGACGTGGTCGGTGGTCGTACGATCCCCGTCATTGCCGGGCTGCCCGCCGTCTGGCGCGCCGTGCTGCCTACGCTGCGCAACGTGGGTGAAGCCTTCGAACTTGCGATCCGCGCTGACGATCGGTGTGGCAACCCGACCCCGACGGCGGGCGGTCGTCTGCGGCTCGAGCCCATCGGACCGCTACGCGGACTGCCGTCCGAGATCGAGATGCGACCCGGTGCGGCGCTGCGTATCGGCGCGCTCGAGGCCAGCGCCCCAGGGGTGGTGGGCGTCAGGGTCTTCGACGCCTCGGGTCAACTGCTTGCGCAGTCCAACCCGCTCATCGTCGAAGCGGGGCTTTCGCTGCGCCACTGGTGGGGGGATTTCCACGCTCAGAGCGAGGAAACCGTCGGGACCAACAGCGCGCGCGACTACTTCCTCTTCGCGCGCGACTGGGCGTTCTGCGATTTTGTCGGTCACCAGGGCAACGACTTTCAGATTTCGGGCGCGTTCTGGAAAGAACTCAATGGCCTCTACCGCGAGTTTCACGCGCCGGGCCGCTTCATCACGATACCGGGCTACGAGTATTCGCCCGTCACGCATTTGGGCGGCGATCGCAACATCTTTTTCTTTGATGAGGACCGCCCCATCCGGCGCTCCTCGCACGCGCTCGTCGAGGATCTCTCTGACCTCGACACGGACTGCAATCACGTCCAGGACTTGTTCGCCGCACTCAAGCGTGAAGGTGAAGACGTGCTCGCCTTTGCCCACGTGGGCGGACGCTACGCAGACCTTGGCGCAGGACACGACGGCGATATTGAACGTTCGGTCGAAATCCACTCTTCATGGGGCACGTTCGAGTGGCTACTGTTTGATGCTTTCGAGCTGGGTCACCGTGTGGGTATCGTTTGCAACTCTGACGACCACAAGGGCAGGCCCGGCGCGAGTCATCCGGGCGCTTCGATCTTCGGTGCGTATGGAGGACTCACCTGTCTGGCCCTGCCTGAACTGTCGCGCGCGGCCATCTGGGATGCGCTGAAGGCGCGACGGCACTACGGCACGACGGGTGACCGGCTCTTTCTTGATGTCCGGGCGCGCTTCGAGGGCGAGGCCAGCCGGTACGATGACGACCCAAAACTCAAGGCCGATGCCCGCAGCGTCACGGTCAGCGAGGCGGGCATGGGCGACATCGTTCAGGTCCAGTCCAAGCACGCACGCATCATGGTCCGCGTGATCGCAGCATCGCCCATCGAGCGCATCGATCTGCGCTGCGGATCACGCACGATCGAGACGATCCGGCCGTTTCAGGCGACTGAAGCGGACGCGGGCAAGCGGATCCGGGTGGTCTGGGAGGGGGCCGAGTATCGCGGACGCGGCCGCATGACGACCTGGGATGGTCGGCTTGCCGTCAAGGAGAACGACATCGTCTCCTTCTCGCCGATCAATTTCTGGCATCTTGAAAAATCGCTCAGACGCTCGGGCGCCAACGAGCTCGCCTGGGAATCCGTCACCACCGGCAATTTCGCAGGTGCGGAACTCGTGCTTGCCGATGCATCAAGCGGCTCAATCGAAATCGACACGCCGCATATCCGCCAATCGGTGCAAGTCGCCGAGGTTGGCCAGGATGACACCGTGCTCGACGCAGGCGGCCTGGAGCGCCGGATCCGCATCTTTCGCCTGCCCGATTCCAATCCACACCTCGAGATGACCCTTGATCGCGCGATTGCAATCGCGGAAGATGGCGACACGCCCGTCTACGTCCGAGTCACTCTGGAAAACGGCCACCAGGCCTGGTCCAGCCCCATTTACCTCTTCCGTCATTGAGGTCGCCCGTCTTCACCGAACACCCGTTCATTTCGTGTCCGACAAACTCTTCCAACGCCTCAGGAGCCTGCCGATGAGAACCACGCCCACCTGGCTGAAACCGATTGCGGCCGCCGCGTTCGCAGCCCTCGCCTCTGTCGCCTCGGCGCAGCAGACTTTTCCCCAACGTACCGTGTCGATTGTGGTCCCCTACGCCCCCGGTGGTGGCCACGATGCCACGGCACGGGTGCTCGCCGAGCGACTGACGGCCCGCTGGGGGAAGCCGGTGGTCGTTGAGAACAAGGCCGGCGCCAATGGCATGATCGGGGCCGAGCACGTGGCGCGCAGCGGGGCAGATGGGCACACCATCATGATGGCTTCTCCCGCCGAGATCGTGATTGCGCCCAGCGCCTACAAGAGCATGCGCTACGACCCGGCCAAGGACCTGGCACCCGTCACCCTCGCAGGCGTAACGCCGCTGGTGCTCGCCGCCCACCCCTCCGTGAAGGCCAATACCCTTCCCGAGGTCATCGAACTGGCCCGTCGCGAAAAGGGTAAGTTGAGCTTCGGCACGGCGGGTGCGGGATCGTCTCAGCATCTCGCCGGGGAGTGGCTCAATCAGCTCGCGGGCATCGATTTGCAGCACGTGGGCTACAAGGGGGCGGGTCCTGCCGTGACCGATGTACTGGGCGGGCAGATCCCCTTCGTGATCGTTGGCATGGCACCGCTCGCGGCACACATCAAGGCGGGCAAGCTCAAGGCGATCGCCGTCACCACCGGGGCGCGCCTGTCTTTCGCACCCGAGATCCCCACCTTTGCCGAGGTCCCGGCTCTGAAAAACTTCGAGGTCTCGCATTGGATGGGCGTCTTCGCTCCGGGTGGCACGCCTGCGCCATTGGTTCAGACGATCAGCGATGCGATCGCTGCCGTGCTGAAGGAGCCGGCCACCGCCACTCGGCTGCAGGGGATGGGCGTCGACCCGGTGGGCAATTCGCCCAGTGAGTTTGCGGCCTACCTGGAGCAGGATCGCAGCAAGTTTGCCCGCCTGTTCAAACAGGCTGGTCTGACCCCCCAATAAGGACAGGATGAGCAACATGAACGACCGAGCGCCCTTTGATTTCGTGCCCATCGACGCCCGCCGCTCCACGGTCAAGCCACGCGCCAACGGCTTGACCATGGTGATCGACGATGGACTGCCCTTGCGCTACGTAGACGATGTGTTGAGGGTGGCCAGCCCCTACATCGATCTGGCCAAGATCAAGACCGGCACCGCACGGCTCTACCCAAGGGCGCTCCTTCAGGAAAAGCTCGCGCTCTACAAGGCGCACCAAGTCCAGCCCTTCATCGGCGGCCAGTTTCACGAGTTTGTCTTCGCCACGCTGGGCGATGCGATCCTGCCTCGCTTCTATGACGAGGCGCTCGCGCTTGGGTTTGAAGCGATCGAGATCTCGGACAACACCGTTCCGCTCACCCCCGAACAACGAAAAGCTCAGATCGCCATGGCGACCCGTGCGGGTCTGAGGGTTTACGGGGAGGTGGGCTCCAAGGAAACCTTGAGCGACCCGGGGCTGCTGATCCGACAGGCCCACGACTGTCTGGAGGCTGGCGCGGTGCTGGTACTTGTCGAAGCCGCTGAGCTGGTCGAAAACGGGCGCGTCCGCGCGGGTTCTCTCGAAGCAATCAAGACTGCTCTGCCGCTCGACAAGGTGATGATCGAACTGCCCGGCCCCTGGATC
>JBIKTA010000005.1:0-18772 GCA_044348315.1 Burkholderiaceae bacterium
ATTCGTCACCCGAACGAATCAACTGCCAGCCGCTGCCGCGTGGCAGGCCATCAGACGCGTCTTTGCCGAGCATGATGCGGGCGCTGGCGCCGTTTGGCACCACCTTGACGTGACGACCGGCCGCGTATCGACGCTGGCGATACTGCATCAGCCGATAAGCTACGCGCTCTTCAACTGCGTCCAGAAAACATTTGCGATGCTCGGGTCGAGGCCCTGTGTAGCGGAACCGCGCCTGACCCGGGTCATAGGTGAACCATGGGGAAGGCTGCCCCGTGTTGCCGCCAATCCAGGCATTGACTGGGTTGTCCACGATGTAGCGGCCCATGACGTCACTCGCCACATGCGCGATATCTTCAATGCGGGTTCCGAGCACCTCGCCACGGTTGGCCTCATTCGAGAAGTGCGCGCGGAAATGCGTCACCAGATCTTCGAGCGGAAGATCGCCTGGCAGAGCGCCGCGCTCGAGCATGGCCTGTAACACGACCATCTTGTAGGAGCGGGTCATCGGCGTATCCTCGATTTCCTTGAGGAACTCACCGCAGACGCGCTCGATTTCGGCTTCTTCTGCTGTCAGGGAATCGAGTGCTTTCAGCGTGGCATACCAGCTACCCCAGCCGGTCGCCTTCAGATAATGCGAAGCCGAGAATCGGCCACGCAGATCGAGCTCCGACAGGGTGGGACGGCGCCCCAATGATCGGACGACCTCGGCAAAGGCGTCTGCCAATTGTTTCTTTCGGGTATCCCCCTCGCGTAGGGCCCGATCAAGGCGGTCGACCGAGATTTCATCGAGCTCGATCTCAATGGATGGAGGAAGCCCGGCTGGCCGCTCGCCATAATGAACCCATGTGCGGACCTTCTCCAGCGCTTGCTTGAGCGTGGCGGGGTCATCATCATCGATCCCCGCCAGAAACGGCAGCTTGATCTGCACGTTGCGGTAGTTGCCGATCAGATCGATGACCGTGAGTCGCGTCTTGCCCTCATGAAGACGAAGACCGCGTCCGAGCTGCTGCAGAAAGACGGTCATCGATTCGGTGGGGCGCAGAAAGAGCACCAGATCCACACACGGAATATCTACCCCTTCGTTGAATAGATCGACCGTGAAGAGGATGGAAAGCTCGCCGCTTTCGAGGCGCCTGATTGCGCTTTCCCGGTCCTCTCTCGATGACCCCGAATGTAGTGCGAGGGCCGATATACCGTGGTCGGTAAAGGTGCCAGCCATGAATTCGGCGTGATCGATGGACACGCAAAAGCCGAGCGCGGCCCGCCCTCGGTGCTCCAAGAATTGTTTAATGATGAGATCGGTGCGTGCCGTATCTCGATAGCGATCGCTTAAGCGCTCTTCGTCGTAACCGCTCCGGCTGGCGTTCAGCAGGCTCGCGTCGTAGTCGATCGGGTCGGCGATGCCCAGATACCGGAACGGACACAACCACCCCATCGAAATGGCCTCGAACAACTGGATTTTGTAGGCGACGTTGCCATCGCACAAGGCGTACAGGTCGCGGTTGTCGCCTCGGTAGGGTGTAGCGGTGAGACCCAGCAGAAATTGCGGGCGCAGACGATCGAGCAGCGTTGCGTACGATGGTGCGGCCGCGTGATGGAACTCGTCGATCACTACATAGTCAAAGCCCGCGAGTCGTGCGTCCTGTAGCGCCCGCTGCCTGGACATTGTCTGAACTGTTCCGAACACAAGGTCGCAATCAAGAGCGAGTTGCTCGCCGACAGCAAAGCCGATCGTTTTATCGGGATGGACGGCAGCGAACGCTCGTTCAGCCTGACGAAGCAGTTCATCGCGGTGGGCGATGAACAATACCTTCTTGAAGCCGCGTGCATCGAATGCGGCAAGCCATGTCTTACCCAGACCTGTGGCTGCGATGACCATCGCGCGTTGCTCTCCGTCTGACCTAAGGCGGGCGAGTTCGGCAAGGGCGAGCAGTTGAACAGGGCGAGGTTCCGGAGGTGTGGCGATGGCGTTCGACTGTTCTGCTTCGGACTCGGTCCGTGGCGTTCGGCGCGCTTCGTATTGATCGATCCAGGCGGGGCTGATGACTGTTGAGTAGCCTGACTCGAATAGCGCATCGAATTCTCCGAAGAGCTCGTCCATCGGATGACCCAGGTCCGTCGAGCGGATCGTCCAGGTCCACTCAACGCCTACACTCAGACCCGAACGCGACAGATTGGCTGAACCCACAAACGCGCGTCCGTCGCCGTCGCCATGATCGAACAGGTATGCCTTGGGATGAAAGCTTTTAGCGGGGTGACTGAATGCGCGTACATCCAGATTGCCGTGCAGCTGGATCAATCGACGAAGTGCGCGCGGCGAGGTTACATCCAGATAGTCGGTCGTGAGCAGCCGAATCGGAATGCCCCGCAGCAACGCAGCACGGATCGCCCCCTCCAGCGCATCAAGCCCCGAATCCATCACAAACGACACGGCAAAGCTTGCGGCGCGACAGATCGACAGTTCGAGTCGCAGCGTGTCGAGCAGGCTGGTGTTACGACCTGCGTGCAAACGGGCTGGTCGCGGCTGAGTCTCTTTCAGGACAAGGCGTTGGTCGAATACGCCACGCTGCGCGAATTTGATGGTGGCCGCGTCGATGATTTCTTCGGGACCGATACCGGCGCGTGTAGCAATGGTGTCGATCACGGTCTGGAGGTCGGCAAGCTCCGATACCAGTGCCTGGCGGTCGCGGATGATCATCGCGTCGTGCACTTCAGCGCTTTCCTCGACGAGCTTTCGAGCCAGCAGCAAATCAAAGGACAACTCGCCTGGCGCCAGTTCGATATCAAGGACTCGTCCTTCCCGTGATGCGATCTCGGGAATGCGGTCACGGATGAGCTTGCGATAACGCGGAGCCATCAGCCTCTGGTTCTCCTGGTAGTGGCGATACCGTCCAGCTTGTGCGAACCGGCAGCAGCATTTTCATCCTTCAACTGAATCGCGAGTTGAACCCACGATACCTCGGGGCGCTCGATATCAGAGGCATTGATCCGACGGATGATGGTTGCGCCGTGCGCCCCAGCGAGGTGTTCAACTTCGGCTTCGCTGACCGCATGCATGCCTGGGCGGTTCTCGTTGGGTGGACCCTTTCTCAAGCTCATGGCAAGCGTACCGCCAGGCTTCAACAGCGCGATCAGACGACCGAACGCCTGCGGTCGGTGCGACTCGGGCAGGTGCATCCAGACGGCTGACAGAAGTATGAAATCGAATGAGGCGCCAAGCTGCATGACGTCGGAAAGATCGGGTAAGGCGTCATTCATCCAGCGCACCGCTGAATCCGCATGAATCCGAATGCCAGACTCTCGCATCTCCCGGGCGGGCTCCACCGCGATCACCTCGAGGCCGCGCGATGCAAGCCATGCGGCATCCCGCCCCGATCCAGCTCCCACATCGAGGGTTCGCGCGCCCGGGCTAGGCAGCAAGTCGATAAGCCATCCGTGCACTTGATCCGCCGCCAGTCGCTCATAGCTCTTCACCAACGTGGGGGCATTGGTGTTGTACCAGGCGATCGTTTCGGGAGAGGCCATAGTTGGGGTGTACGCTGACTTGCTCGCTTAGGTGATCGGATCAATTGACCAGACGTTAAGCGTTCTGCGTAAAGCGATCAAGCCAAACCTGACACCCCCGCACACGGCATCGCATACAAGCCTTCAAGCCTGCGTGACCGTACCAGCGCGCGGTAAGCGAATAGCGGCCCCTCGTATTCCGGCTTGCCCTTGTACTTAGCCTTCACCTTGAAGAGATCCATCGGCTTGTCGCTCGATTGGCCAGCGCATTGCATGACCCGCTCGCCGTGGACCTCGACGCCCTTGAGCGACCACAAGGCCTCGAACACCGCGGCCTGCCCCTCGGTGCATCGGATCGGGCCGTGAGGCCAGTCGGGTAGCGTCACCCATCGGAAGTCGGCAGAGAAGGGGCCGAAGACTGGCGTAGTCGGATCTGTTAGCGCAGGCTCCTCGACCCGGTGACACGCGGGATCGGGAATGAACGAAATCCGTCCGCCGTAGAAACTGAAGCGCTCCTCAAGCGGCAGCCAATCAATGCCGCTCGCAAACGACGATCCCCACACGCGATCCGACCGCGGCGCGATCACGCGGATGCCTGCACCTGCCACCCGCACCCGATCAAAGATCGATGGCTCGGCCCACAGTCGCATCAGACTGCGGGCAAGCACTACCGGTTGGCGACGCGCATCACCTAGGCGCCAGCAGACACCGTCGGCAATGTCGGGGATGCCGTCGCGGCTCTCGATCTCGAGTGCCATGCGCAGGCGCGAGCGCAGCCACTGCTCATCAAGCATCACCGCTGCGCGGTCATCCGCCGTGAGCGCGATCGGACCGCAGTCCGAGCACTGGCAGAACTGCCCAGCCTGACCGTCCCCGTAGATCTGTCCGTTTCGCAGTTGGCAATACGGGCAGAGCACCACCGTCGGCCTGATTGCGGGCCACAGCAACTCAGGACTCAGCAGCGTGAGCGCCTTGATCTGCACGACGTTGAAGCCATCGACCTGTGCCAGGTCATGCCAGCATTTCCAGCAGCACCGGATGCCATAGCGCCGCGTCGATCTCGCCAAGCTTGCCCACCAGGCGCGCCTTATCGACGCAACGCAATTGATCGAGCAGGACACGACCACGCTTGCCTTTGAGCTTGATTGGAGGTCGGCATCCGAGCGGCTGGCCTTTGCTGGTGATGGGAGCGACGATAACCCGCGGCAAAGCTTCATTCATGTCGTCAGGGGACACTACCAACGCGGGACGGGTTTTTTTGATTTCGGTGCCTACTGTCGGATCGAGATTGACCCAGTACACCTCGCCGCGCTTTACCACGCCCATTCCGAATCCTCAGCCAGATCAGCACTAGCCCAGTCCTCCGCTTCGGCATCCGCAGCCGCCGAGTAGCCATCGAACCAGCCGGTCCGCGGAGCCCTGACGGGTGCGATGACGATGCATCCGCGGTCGATACGAATATCGATCTCGTCCTCGATGGCACAGGCGGAAAGCAGCGCGGCGGGGATCAAAACACCGCGCGAATTACCGATCTTACGAATGCTGGATTTCACAGTTTTATCCCAATCGCTAATAGCAACAATGTTATTACACTTTACATCATATGCAAACCTTCTGACCTGTGGGTGACCAGCACAGACCAAGGAGCCATCGGTAGATCGTTGGACGGGATTCCAGCCGAGGCTGGGGTTGGATCCGATCTTCGGCCCTCCCTTGGCGCGTCGAGGCTCGGTAGGAAATGAGCGGCGCCGGGAATCATCACGCCGACCCCCTCCCTGAGCTCAACCTGCCCCCGAGAGCACGCAACGCGGTTGGAGAGCGGTTAGCGGAAGCCCAACTTCACTCTTGCAGAGCATGATCGCCAGCGCGAGGCGGAGAGAAGGCGAAAGCTGCTGATACCAGTTTGAGCATCGCTTTCGCCGAGAGCTCACTCTCCTGGCTCACTCGGTCGCCCTTCCGCGCTTCAAATCGACTTCCGCATATCGTCGTCATTGTGTAGAAGAGTTGACGCAGGAACGACGCGGTTCAGCGGGGTATGGCAACTCGGTCGACTGGTTCAAGTCGATGGTGTGACCTCGTAAGTGCCTGTTCTCGAGAAGGTCGGTGGAGAAAGATTCGCGCGCGGGTCCCTATAGATAAGGCCCCCAGCGCCAGCCGCGCACTGTGGAGCGCTGCCCGGCGCCACCTTCTCTAGGCTTGGTGCCAAACTTCTCGACCGCAGCCGGATCAAGCTCAATCCCGAAGCCTGGCTTGTCCAGGGGCTCAATCACACCCTGTGCGGGTCTTGCTGGGTTCAGGACAAGGCGACTCGCGGGCTCGAACATGTCGTGCACATATTCGTGGAACAGTCCGTTGGGGACCGCCGCGATCGCGGCGACATCGGTAAAAACACTGTGATGGGGGCAAGCCGGCAGGCCCTGTGCGTCGGCCATCGCAGCGATCTTCAGGAACTCCGTAACGCCCCCGCACTTGGTCACATCGGCCTGCACGATCTGCACCGCACCTTGGGTGATGAGATCCTTGAACTCCCACTTGGTGTAGTGGTTCTCGCCGACCGCGATCGGAATGTCGGTCTTGTCGGCCAGCTTGGCGAGGCTGGAGATCTCGTCAGCCAGGATCGGCTCCTCAAGCCAGTAAATGTCGAAGGGCTCGAGCCGCCGGACGAGCCGCAGCGCGGTCGTGAGGCTCCATGCGTTATTGACATCCAGACTCAGGTGAATGTGCGGACCAATGGCCTCGCGCACCAGGCGCACCCGCTCCACATCGACCTCAGGATCGCGATGACCGATCTTCATCTTGACCATCTTGAAACCGGCATCGACGTAGCCCTTCATCTGCGCGACCAGCGCTTCGTTGGACAAATTGAGGTTGATGCCGCTGCCGTATGAATTGACCCTGTCCTGGAAGCCGCCGAGGAGCCGATTCAAGGGTTGACCGGTGATGCGTCCTTTGAGATCCCAGACTGCGTTGTCGACGATCCCCAATGCGGTGATCACAAAACCACGCCGCCCTCCCATCAAGAGCGCCCAGTAAATCTTGCTCCAGATGCGTTCGTTGTTCATGGGATTCTCGCCCACGATCAACGGCTTGAGCGCGTCCTCGATCAGCGCCTTGACCATCTTGCCGCCGGGCGCAGGCACGAGACCGGTGACCCCCTCATCGGTGAAGATCTGGCAGAAATTGAATGGAAAGACGCCGGGGATCGAAGTGATGGCATCTTGCTGCGGCTCGCACGGGACATGGAATGTCTCGGTGACCCGAATGTCGGTGATCTTCATGAGCTTTGGAAATCTGCGGTCGGCGTGAGGGGTGGGCGGTCGTCTTCAATCAGCCGTAATGTTCTTTTCTTTGATCAACTTGCCCCATTTTTGAGATTCCTGTGCAAACCAGGCCGCCACCTGAGCAGGCGTCTGCGACTGCTGCGGCAAAAAGCCCGCGCCAGACCATCGCGATTTCATTTCGGGCATCTCCAGAATCTTCGAGATCTCTGCGTTGAGCCTGACCACGATCTCCTGGGGTGTGCCCGCAGGGACGAGCAGGCTCTGCGCGCTGATGACGTCAAGCCCCGGAAAACCGGACTCACTGAGCGTGGGCACCTGGGGGAGCGAGGGAGCGCGACTGCCCGCAGTGACGGCCAGGGCCTTGACCTTGCCGGCCTGGATCATCGACATCGCGCCACTGCTCAGGCCGTTGAAGCTGAAATCCACCTGTCCGCCCACCACATCCGTCAAGGCCGGCCCCCCCCTTTGTAGGGCACATGAACCAGCCGGGTGCCAGCCAGGGAATTCATCATTTCGAGCATCAGATGCGGGCTCGAGCCGCTGCCGGGCGAAGCGCCACTGAGGCCACCGGGTTTGGCTTTATCGGCGTTGATGAACTCGGCCACGGAGTTGATGGGGGACTTGGCCGGGGTGATCAGGACCAGCGTGAAGGTCGCGAGGTTGATGACGGGCGTGAGATCTTTCGCCGCATAAGGCAACTTCGGGTAGAGCGAAGGATTGATGGTGACCGCCGATGCGTCGGTGACTAGCATCGTATAGCCGTCGGCCGGAGACTTGGCGACGAGGTCCGCCCCGAGCGAACCCCCGGCGCCCGGCCGATTCTCGATCACAAGGGGCTGACCGAGGGCTTTGGACAACCTGTCCGAGATGGCTCAGCTAACCGTATCCGAGCCACCTCCAGTCGCGAAGGGGACGATCAAGCGGATCGGTTTGACAGGATAAGGCTGGGCCCCTGCGGAAGCAGCTGCGAGCGTGAGCGAGGCCGCAATGATGGCAAGGCGTCGGTTCATGGGGTTCCTGTGAGAGCGGGTGATGGGGGTCGATGGGGTATCTAAGTGTTATTCAACTCATGGCGCAGCGCGCCCGACGCCTGTAGATCTGCGCAAGCAGATCCCAGGTGAGGATAGATGTGGTCCGGCGCGACCGGAGCGAAAGCCAGATCCGACAGAGTGCTCACACCCGACAGCACGAGCAAAGTGGAAAGGCCGGCCCGGTGGGCGCCCAGGACATCAATGTTGAGATTGTCTCCAATCATCAGGGTATCACTCGCAGAGCTGCCCAGCTTGCGTATGGCCTCGATGAACAGAGTCGGCTGGGGCTTTCCGACGACTTCCGGCGAAACGCCCGTCGCGGCCTCGATTGCCGCAGCGATGGCACCGCAGCCGGGCGCCATACGACCCGGGCCTACGGGAAGGAGGGGATCGCGATTGGCGGTGATGAAAGCAGCCCCGCCCCGGATCGCTGCGACAGCCCCCGCGAGTTTGGCGTAATCAAACGCTCGGTCCAGACAGCACAGCACCACCCGCGCCTCGCCGGGGACCTCGTTGGCCAGGGTGAGCCCATGTTGAACGAGGAGTTGCACCATCGCTGGCTCGCCGACCAGGTAAACCGCCGCACCGGGGAAGCGCCGCGCGATGCTCAGAACGGCTGCCTCGCCCGCACCGATCACGCGGTCGGCTTCGACGCCAATACCCAGGCGCCGCAATTTTTCAGCGACCTGAACCTGGCCCGCGGCAGAACTGTTGGTGAGGAACAAATACTTCCTGTGGTTCGCCTCCAGCCACCGAACGAAATCCCCCGCGCCCTCGCACAGGGAATCTCCGGAGAAGACGACTCCGTCAAGATCAATCAGAAAAGTCGAGTAGTGGAGCATTCAATGCAGAGCGACAGGGTGTTCCACCGCTTGGACCACCCCCGTCTCGCGGGCGAGACGCAGATTGCGCTCTGGGCAGTATAGGTTTCGCTGGAAGACTACGTCAATCGACTTCGGCACAATCATTGGCCGTCAGCGCACGATGGGCCCAAGACATACGCACCGCGCCGTTCGACTCTCGTAGACAAGATTCAGCAATGAGCCGCTGGAGCTCAGCAAGCCATGACAATGCACCAGATCAGCGGTGAGCCCTATGGACCCCAGCCGCTTGCTGAAAACCACGCAGCAGCGGGGAGTCGTCGCCCGCACGCCAGGCGAGCACTGTCTCAGCACGAGGGCCGCTGTAGCGAAGCGGCCGATAGTGCACCCCCGCCATGCTCATCGCACTCACCGATCGCGGCACGAGCGCAATACCGAGCCCAGCTCGGACCAGTCCGACGATGGTCGTGATGTGGGTTGCCTCCTGCACCACCCGGGGCTGAAATCCCGCCTCGAGACATGCGCTCAGGACCTGACCATGCAGTGGAGACCGGTTGGCCGTAAAAATCACCATTGGCTCGCCAGCAAGTGTGCGCAGTCCCACCGACTTCTGCCGGGCCAATCGGTGACCCTCGGGCATCGCAACGATCAGCGGCTCGCTGCTCAGGCGCTGGGTCAGCACGGTCGCGCTCGAAACGGGGGGGCGAAGTAAGCCGACCTCGAGCCGGCGCTGCGCGATTGCCTCGACTTGCGCGCCCGAGGGCATCTCCTGAAAGACGAGTTCGACCGCAGGCGCGAGCGTGCGATAGCGGGCAACGATCGGCGGCAGCAATTCGAAGGTCGCTGCGTGGATAAAGCCGATCCGCAGCCGGCCGATCCGCCCCTGAGCGGCCGCCCTCGCCGCCCGAGCAGCCTCCTGCATCCGGCCACCGATGTCGCGAGCATGCTCAAGAAAGACGAGTCCCGCTGCAGTCAACTCGGTGCTTCGGCCCCGCCGCTGAAGCAAGGTGACACCCAGGTCCGCCTCGAGCGCCTGAATCTGCAGTGACACCGGCGGCTGAGAGACATTGAGCCTTCGCGCGGCGCGGCCAAAGTGAAGTTCCTCGGCCACCGCGATGAAATAGCGCAGCTGGCGTTCAGTAGGCATTTTTTTCATATGTTTTTCATATCAGTAATGGATTAATTCTAAATTAGACTGAAACATAAAGCTCCCCCTAAACTGTCGCTGAATCTGCTCTGCAATGGCCATCATGACCCCTGCTGAACTCACCTCTGCACTACGGCGGGCCGATCCTGCCCTCAGCCGCTTCGACCCGCTTGAGCGGGTGATTTACCACGCCGATTTCAACCACGGACATAGCGGATTCACAGCAACGATCGGAAATTACGAAGGCACGCTCGACACGATCCTGCCCGACATGAATTTTCTGTCGCCGCAACTGTCGAACTATGCGATGTGGGATACCGGCACTGCCGGGACCATGCACGGCGGCTATGCACTCAAGCTCGCCACCGAGGCGCGCGCCGGCGCAGTGAGTGCGGCTACCAAGCGGTTGACCATTCGTTCGACCGGACTGATCCGGCTCGAGACCTGGTTTGGGATCAAGTCCGAAGCCACGCAAATGGTACTCACCGAACACGATGTTCGAGCTTTCGGCATCCTGTTCGACATTCAGGACCACAGCCGAAGACTGCTGCCCAGACTGCGTTACCTCAATGCGAGCGAGGGGCATCTTATCGGTCAGTGGCAGATCAAGACCGACCATCCGAAGCGCCATCAAATCGGACCGTCAGGCAAGACGGCATCGATTGGGCACTATGCGCCGATTGGCTACACCGATGTGCCGGGCGGACGTCAACCGCTCTGCCACAACGAACTGCCCACCAAGATGAACTGGCACTACCTTTCGGTCACCTTCGATTTGCGCTCCATGCGGTTTGTCGAGTTCCGCTGCAATGAGCGGGTCTTCGACCGCGATCTGCCGGCGCCTTTCGAGCTTCCGGAGTGGCCCAACCTCACCGGGCTGTTGAATACCATCTTCTTCGTCGAGACTGATGTGGATAAACGCGCTTTTTTGTATCTCGACTCCGTACTCTTTTCGTGCACACCATGATCCGCCAGGCCTACCTCTCTGTTGTTGCCCGGAACGCCTCATGGTCGGGTGACTGGTCCTGCGAGCCCTGCGAGTGTGGCTGGGCAAGCGAGGCGATTTTCTTCGTACGCGTGCTGCACGCCGATCCCACCGCGCGCCAAGCCCACGCTCGGGTGCAGATATCGCCTGATGGACTTCACTGGATCGATGACGGTGAACCCTGCGATATCCCCGCCGAGCCCGGCGTTCATGCGATCAGGGTCCGACACTTCGGCGGGTGGCTCAGACTCGCGGGCCATACCGAAGGCGGCGGCGAGATCCGCGTGGTCTGCTACCTGCATTTGAAGGAGTGAACATGACGCTCAAGGCCCTGGCCGCATCTGCACCTTGTCGACTGGTATCTGTCGCTGGCGTGACCAGCCTGCTGATCGCGATGGCCCTGCCAGTGCAGGCCCTCGCGCAGACGGCAAGCTATCCCAGCCGGACGGTGAGGGTCATCGTACCCTTTCCCCCCGGGGCAAGCACAAACGATATTCTGGGCCGCCTGATCTCGGCTCGGCTGACCGATTCGATGGGTCAAACATTTGTAGTCGAAAACCGCTCCGGTGCAGGTGGGACGATTGGCACCGAGCTCGGCGCGAAAGCGCAGCCCGACGGCTACACTTTACTGATCGGTACCAATGGCCCGATCGCGATCGGGCCGCACGTGTACCGCAAGCTGGGCTACGACCCGCTCAAAGACTTGCAACCGGTCACCCTGTTCGCAATGGTGCCGTACGCGATCATCGTCAACCCGGCGCTTCCGGCCAGCAACTTGCAGGAGCTGATTGCCCTCGCCAGGAGCTCACCGGGTCGACTCAACTATGCATCTTCGGGCAACGGCTCGCCCGCTCATCTGTGCGGCGAACTGCTTCGGGGTCAAACCGGGGTCGATATCACGCATGTGCCCTACAAGGGCGGTGCGCCCGCCGCCAACGACCTGATCGCCGGACAGGTGCAAATTTACTGTCCTGGTCTTTCGTCGGTTCTTTCATTGGTCAAGTCCGGCAAGCTGCGTGCAATCGCTGTCACGATGCCGCAACGTACCCCCTTCCTGCCCGAGGTTCC
This sequence comes from Burkholderiaceae bacterium, assembly GCA_044348315.1. Lineage (GTDB taxonomy): Bacteria > Pseudomonadota > Gammaproteobacteria > Burkholderiales > Burkholderiaceae_E > SYIM01. Next base: position 11,838 of record JBIKTA010000005.1, read on the forward strand.
GACGTCGGCCGAGCAAGGGGTTCCAGGGCTCAGCGTCAACTCCTGGGTGGGATTGATGGCTCCGGCGGGGGTTCCCCGGACCGTGGTCGACCGGCTGCATGCCGAGATCACGCGCCTGATCGATGACAAGGAGGTCCGCTCGACCATCGAGAAGAACGGTGCCGAGCCGGTTGCGATCGGACCTGCAGAGTTCGGCCGTTTTCTTGCGGCCGAATCGACCAAGTGGCGAGAAGTCGCCCTACGGGCCAACCTGACCCTGGACTGAGGCCGGCGCCGGGGCGGCCGAGCTGCGCCGGACCTCGGTTGACCCAGCCCAATCAGATTGCCGACCCTCGCCAAGTCTAGACGGTCGGCGTCCCAGCAAGCACGGACGGCGGCTTCGCCTTCAGTGTGACCGTCGCTGTGAAGGCGCATCGCTTCACACAGATGCTCAAAATCGATGGCATTCAATTCCACAATCGCGCCCCATCGTCTAAGGACGACCGCGAAATCGGCTGCGCGGTTCCCGTGCAGTGGATCGTGGTGGTCGTTGTATCGCTGGCTGTCGTGAAGAAAGGCGAACCACGCCAGCATCGCCGGATTAACGTCGAGCGAGTGCGCGAGGCGCCTGCCGTGATACCAGACCCGGCTCCAGTGAGAAATGCCATGGATGCCGTCACGTAAATCCAAACGAAACACCGGCTCGACAAAGGTCAGCACTTTTCTGATGATGGCTTGATGTTTCATGAAGTTTTTGAATGGAGGGTACAACGCTCGTACCCGCTCAGCCACGTTCTCAGGGCGTCACACTGGACCGGACCGATGCCTCGGCTGCCTTCACAGCGGATCAGTTGCTCGCAAGGGTTAGGGAACTCGAAATGCGCGTCGTCCAGGGCGCGCCAGTTGGCGACTCCGTGACCAGAGCAATAGGCGTTGATCTCATTCCACCTCGCGTGGTGCCCGATATGAGCCGGACCAGTCGTGCCTACCACTCGCATCCGTATCGATTCGGGGAACAAGGCCTTGAGTTGCGACAGAGACCATTCGAAGCGCCAGCTTGATGAGACGATGACTTTGACGTCTGATTCGCCAAGCGCGTCCGCAAGTATGGGTAATCGAACAAAGCGTTGCTCGGGTGTGGCCAGATTGGGGTGTAGGACACCATCAAAATCAAGGAACAACACCGGCGCTTGCCGCAGGGCGCTGGTTATAACTGGCATTGGGTTCATAGTTTGAAAATCGCAATCTCCGGCCGGGCACCGATGCGCAAGGCGCGCACTCGGTCATTGGTGGCATTGCCGATGGCCAAACGAATGCGTTTCGGCCGGTATCCCGTAGAAAATCAGTGCCCCGGGGAATTGGCCCGCCCATTCCCTTGCTGGTCTCAACCCGCCCCCGAGCGCGCGCAACGCGGTGGGAGAGCGGTTAGCCGAAGCCCAACTCCGCTCCACCAAACTCCAACGCCTAACAGCTCTCGGTTGGGCGTTGTCGTTTCTGCGAGCCCCGCGCCACGCCGGCCTCCGGGCGATTCTGCGCGTGTCGCGCAATTTCCGCAGGGTATTGCATCCAAGGCGCTCGTCGTCTATCGTGCTCTGCAAAGTGCGCCTCTTCCCAATCGCCCCGGTTCCCAAAATGCTTATCGACCAGATACGCGCAAACAAGTCTGCGATTGACCGGCTCGGGGTCAAATATGGCGCTCGACGGATTCGCGTATTCGGGTCGGTGGCTCGCGGCGCCGAGCGACCCGATAGCGATGTCGATTTTTTGGTGGATTTCGATCGAGGCTATGACCTGTTTGCTCAGCGTCTTCCGCTGGCCAGACAGCTAGAGTCCCTCCTGGGCCGTCCGGTTGAAGTGATCCCTGAGCACGAGCTCAATCGTCATATCCGCGATCGAGTGCTCAGCGAAGCCGTTGAGTTATGAATAAGCCCTGGCAACCCTATGCCGAGCACATTCTTGATGCGATCGCCAAGATCCGCAGGATTCAGCAACGAGGCGACATCACGAAGGACGACATCCTCTACGACGCAGCCCTTCGCAATCTCCAGACTTTGTCTGAATCAACGCAACGTATCCCCGATACCTTGAGGGCAGCATATCCTCAGGTGCCCTGGCGGGAAATGAGCGGCTTCCGCAATATTCTCGTACAACTATCTCGGAGATATCGACCCTGAAACCGTGCGGGCGGTCGTAACAAAGCACCTTGACGGGTTGGAGCGCTGCATCGGGCAGATGCTTGCGGAGAGTCGGGGATCGTAACGAGCGCGTCGCTCGATCACGCGCAGCCCGAAATCCCCGCACACGGCAGCGCGTACAAGCCATCACGTCTGCGTCCTCGCACCAGCGCTCGGGTCGCAGTAGGGACAGGGATTACTCTCCGCCCCCTTCACCGATCCGTGCTTGCAGCACGACCGCAGACGGCTCCTGCCTTGAGTCATGACGCGAAGCGTTGATACGGTGTAACAAGTCAGGCGCTGAACCTTCATGTCGAGGCCGCCTCCTGGCGGCAGGACGCCCATTAACTCGCCTGACCCGGGCCGGTCCGGCCCGTGGGACAATCTAGCCATATGACTCCCTCATCCTTTGCCGAACTCGGCCTGCCCCCCACCCTCCTACAGGCCATCGCGCAAGTTGGCTATGAGGCCCCCTCACCGATTCAGGCCATGGCCATCCCGCCGCTGTTGCAGGGAAAGGACCTCCTGGGCCAAGCCCAGACCGGCACCGGCAAGACGGCGGCCTTCGCGCTGCCCATCCTGGCTCGGCTGGAACCCAGCGCGGGCGCGCCTCAGGCTTTGGTACTCACGCCCACGCGCGAACTGGCCATTCAGGTGGCCGAAGCCTTTCAGCGCTATGCGCATGCGATCCCGGGCTTTCACGTGCTGCCAATCTATGGTGGCCAGGGCTATGGCACGCAGCTGTCGGCCCTGCGCCGGGGCCTGCATGTGATCGTGGGTACACCCGGGCGCATCATCGATCACCTCGACAGGGGCTCCCTCGATCTGTCGGCCCTGCGCACGCTGGTGCTCGATGAAGCCGACGAAATGCTGCGCATGGGTTTCGTGGAGGAAGTCGAGCGCATCCTGAGCGCCACGCCCAAGGGGCGCCAGACAGCGCTGTTCTCGGCCACCATGCCAACCGAGATTCGCCGCATCGCCCGGACCCATCTGCGCGAGCCCGCCGAGATCACGATTGCCGCCAAGACCGCCACTGCAACCAACATCCGTCAACGGCATTGGCTGGTGAGCGGCATGCACAAGCTCGATGCCCTCACCCGCATCCTGGAGGTGGAGCCCTTCGAGGCCATGATCATCTTCACGCGCACCAAGCTCGACACTGAAGAGCTGGCCGAGAAACTCCAGGCCCGGGGGTTCCCTGCAGCGGCAATCAATGGCGACGTGGTGCAGCAGCAACGCGAACGCACCATCGCCGAGCTGCGCGAAGGCGAGATCAATATTCTGGTAGCCACCGATGTGGCAGCCCGTGGGCTCGATGTGGAGCGCATCAGCCATGTCATCAACTACGACCTGCCAAGCGATCCCGAAACCTATACCCATCGCATTGGCCGCACCGGCCGGGCCGGTCGCAGTGGTGAGGCCATTCTGTTCGTCACGCCGCGTGAACGAGGGCTGCTCAAGGCGATCGAACGCTCCACGCGCCAGCCGATTGCCGCTTTCGAGCTGCCCACCATTCGGGCTGTCAACGCGGTACGCATCGCTCGCTTCAAGGACCGCATCACCGAAACACTGGATGCCGGCGGCCTGGAGGCGTTTGCCAGCATCGTGAGCGAGTACGAGCAGGAGCATGGTGTTGCGGCCATCGATATCGCAGCCGCCCTGGCGCGCATGTCGCGTGGAGGCCTGCCGCTGTTGCTTGCCAAGGGTCAGGACGCCGCTCAGGCCCTCGCCGCCGCCTCGGATCGCCCCTCGAATCGCTTGGGCGATCGAACCGGTGATCACGGTTCGGACCGTCCTGCCGAACGCACGGCTCGCCGCACCTTCGCGGCACCCGACCCAAACCCGGCCATTCCGGGGGATGCCGAGCCTGGGGGCGATACCCGCCCCAGACCCAAGGCGCCGCGCGCGCCACGCGAAGCCGACTCAGCACGCCCCTGGGAGGGCCCGGCCAAACCTGTCCGATCCGGTCCCGGCTCAACCGGCTTTCAGACCTTTCGGGTGGAAGTGGGTGAAGCCCATGGCGCCAAGCCCGGCAACCTGATGGGGGCCATTGCCAATGAGGCGGGCCTGGAGGCCCGTCAGATCGGCCGCATCCGGATGCTCGAGCAGCACAGTCTGGTGGAACTCCCCGAGGCGCTGCCCGCTCGCATCATCAAGCACCTGAGCAAAGTGCGGGTGGCGGGACAGATGCTGCGCATTCACCTCGCCGAAGCGATGCCACCGCGCGGTCCACGGACTTCAGCCAGCGAGCCTTCCACACGGGCCGCGCGCCCCGCCAGGCCAGGACCATCGCGTCCAGCCCCTTCGCCAGGGCCGCGTAAAAATCCTCGCCCTCGGTAATCCGAGCGATTGCCTTCAGCGCCTCTTCGGTCGCATCGGCCCTCAAAAACGCGAAGAGGCCGAAGTCACCGTCTGGTTGCACGCTATCGTCTGAACTCTCACAACGTGATTATTCGTCGGTGAGGCATCCGGACGAAGCGGATTGTGAATATTTTTTTACCGGAACAGCCCCCCAATTAACGTTTTTGTGCAAGCGATCATGAAGTTGCGCAAAATGCGGCATGGAGACCCGAAACGCAGTCGGCGGTGCCTGGTTAGTGGCTCGATATGGCATCGAGCTCGTCATGCCTTTGGCCGCGCAGAGCCGCATCGCTGGGCGCCGCACGTCTCAGCTGGCTGATGGCATCAGAACTGAGACCTTTGTGGAAGGCATGCGTCCCAGCGCCACCTTGCGGGGTCACCTGACTTTTCACCTCAAGCACGAGGTGCCGCACCTGGAGATGCTGAGCCGCCTATTTGGGCGGCTCGATACGGCCGAACTGGTCGCCTGGATTAACGATGAGCCAAGTGGCCAATACGCCCGCAGGGCCGGTTTTCTGTATGAATGGCTGACAGGGGAGCGGCTGGCCGTGCAGGCCGCCACTGCAGGCCCTTACGTCGACGTGCTGGACGACCGCAAATTGGTCACAGCCTCGCCCGGCCAATCTGTCTTCAACCGTCGCTGGCGGGTACGTGACAACCTGCCCGGCTCGCCTGCGTTTTGCCCTATCGTTCGCAAGACCGATGAAGAAGAACAAGCCGAAGGCGTTGACCTGCCAGGGCTTCTGAACGAACTGGCGCTGGAATTTGGGGAAGACGTGCTCATGCGCTCGGCGGTCTGGATGACGCTGCGTGAGAGCAAATCGAGCTTTGCAATAGAGGGCGAGGCGGATCAAAAAGATCGCATCCAGCGCTTTGCCGATGTGCTGGCTCGGCGTACCGGCGAGGGGGTATTACCGCTCAACGACGACTCGCTTGCGCACTTGCAGGACGAGATACTAGGCAGGCGCACCACGCTGCAGCAGTTCGGCATTCGCCAGTCGCCCGTGTTTGTGGGAGAGGTGGTTCGTTACCAGGAGGTGGTTCACTACGTGGCCCCGCCGGCCGACGACATACGGTCGATGCTCGCAGGGCTGACGGCCTTCTGGGAAAGAACCCACGGTCAAGCGGCGGTGATGCGCAGTGCGGTGCTGGCCTTCGGTTTTGTCTACATTCACCCGCTCGCCGATGGCAATGGGCGGATACATCGTTTTCTGGTGAACGATGTGTTGCGCCGTGATGGCGTTGTCAAGGAGCCGATGATTCTGCCGGTCTCATCGCTGATCACCCGTGACTCGGCAGAGCGGCGCGCCTACGATCGCATTCTGGACTCGATCTCACGACCGTTGATGGCTGTGCTGGCAGGCACCTGCGAGTTTGCCCCCGTACAGACCGTTTACCCCGACGGCATCCGATCGAACTTTGTGTTCAACGGAGAGACAACAGCGCGACCGGTGTGGCGATACCTCGATTTGACGCGCCATGTGGTCTATCTGGCCAATCTGCTGGTTCGCACCATCCGTGAAGACATGCGCGAAGAGTCGCGCCACATGCAACGGCACGCCCAAGCGAGGGCGGCGATTAAAGAGATCGTCGAGATGCCCGACATGCAGATCGATCGCATCATTCGGTCGGTGGAGGCTAACCAGGGCAAGCTGTCAAATGTGTTGGTCAGAGAGGTGCCCTTGCTGGCCGAGCCGGGGGTCTGGGAGGCCATCGTCATGGCGGTTCAGCGCGCCTTTGACGGAGATCAAGCCACCTTATGAATGAGAATGACCATCGATCCATGAATTCCCTAGCCACTGGTCTAAACCGGACTCGTTACCTGCTGGGCACTTGACTCCCGGCCCCGATTCCCGCCGTTTCGACTACTGCGGCTTTAGATTGATCGAACGGGCAATCTCGCGGTACCGAGCCGTGTTATCCCCATACAGTTTCGCCATCGCCGCCAGGGGCTGCGGACGGGGAACGATCATCGCCTGGGCTTCGAGCGCACTGCGTACCTTGGGGTCATTGGCGACTTCGCTCAGTGCCTTGTGCAGGATCTGCACCACGGGCTCGGGGGTGTCCTTGCGCACGAAGAATCCAGCCCAGATATCAAAGATGAAACCCTTGAGGGCAGTGCTCTCGTCAAGGGTCGGCGCCTGCTTGATCAGCTCCTGCCGCTCGGCGGACAGGGCAGCCACGACCTTGAGCTTGCCTTCCTCGAGCATTTGCACCTGACCCTTGCCGTAAGGCGTGATGAAGACGTCGACCTGCCCCCCCAGCACATCCTGCATGGCGGGCGCGCCCCCTTTGTAGGGCACATGCGTCATCGGTATGCCGGTGATCTTCGACAGGTGTTCGCCCAGCAGGTGGTAGAGCGAGCCCGTGCCCACGCTGGCATAGCTGAGGGGCCGACCGGCTGCGGCGGTCCTGCGCGCA
>JBIKTA010000174.1:0-5757 GCA_044348315.1 Burkholderiaceae bacterium
GAAAACACTCGCCCAGGGCATCAACCAGATTGGCGTGCTGCATGACGGGGCGTTGCGCGCGCAGGCCCCACAGACCAACATCGTGTTCGTAGAGATCGACCCGCGCATCGCCACCGGGTTCGATGCCTGGCTCCGATCAAAAGAAATACGCGTCAACACGCGGTCGAACTACGGCGGGCCCGCGGTTCAGCGCTGGGTGACGCATCTCGATCTCGATGACGGTGACATCGAGCGAGCCCTTTCGGTGATCGAGGGGTTCTTTAGCGCTTGAGGTGCCTGTCGCCTGGCAGACGAATCGCGCGCGGCGCGGCCAGGGCGCGCATCCAAACGCTCAGGCCAGCGCGCGAGCGCTCGTCTGGGCGAAGTAAAACCATTCGAACCCTGGCTCGGCCTTGACGTTGGGAAAGACGATGCGCCCGTCGGCCGGCGCCAGGACCATCGAACCATCATGACGACGGCCAATCGGCTCGCCTGAGCAGACTGGATCGAAACTCTTCCATTCCCGGACGAACCGATCCTCGGCGTGAAGCCTGTCCGTCACCTCGATCAGTCTGAGGAGTTCATGCTTGGCGCGGGGCGGTTCGAGCCCGCAATCCGCCATACCGAGCAAAGCCAACGCCTGTCGCACCGCATGCCAGCCGACTTCGGGGGCATGCGGATCGGCGTGCTGCCCACATTCGAGCGTCACGGCCCATCCACCCGTCGAGCGCATGAACTCGGTGGTTCCCACGCCGTAATTAGGGTCGGTGTCGAGCGAAACACCCCCTGCGACGCTTCGGGCACGACGCCTGCGCACGCCCTCAGTATAGGCGGACATCCATCCCTCCACGATCCGCGCAGGCCCGAGGTGGCGCGCCAAACGGGCCTCCTCAGCCGCGTGCGAGAAGGGCTCGAGATCGCCAGCGTTATTCTCCGGACCGATCAGCGCAAAGGCCTCACCGGCACTATTGAAGGAATGCAGGTCGATCAGCCCATCGTGCTGGGCCAGCAGCGGACACAGCACATTGGCGACCCTGTCCTCGAAATCCTGGGGCACGGCGGTGGGCTGCAGATTGCGGTTGAGGTTGCGCTCACCCGAACGGGTGTCGAGCGCGGCCGCGAGCGGATTGGTCACCGGGACCAGGGTGAGACGCCCCCGGGTCAGGTTGAGCCGACCGTTGTCCAGATCATCGATCAGGCGGGCAGTCGCAAGCGAACCGGCCACCTCGTTGCCGTGCACCCGCCCGAGCACGATCAAAGAGGGCCCTGGACGCAGCGCATGGTACTGGTGGACACGAAGCGCGTGCCGGGCCAATCGATCAGCCTCGCCCGAACTTCCTTCAGCCAGAGCGCTGGGCACTGAAGCCTCCATGGGTCACCCGCGCCACCGCAACACGTGACGCTCGAAGCGCTTGAGCCCTTCGTTGATGATGCCGCCCACCAGCGCAAGCACCACCAGGCCAGCAAAGACCCCCGCCGTGTCAAAGAGCGCCGACGACTGCGCAATCACGAACCCCATGCCACGATTCGACGACATGAACTCGCCGACCACCGCTCCGATCAGCGCATAGGGGACCGACACCTTGAGTCCGGTCAGTACCCAGGCCGCAGCAGACGGTGCGATGACATTGACCAGCAACTGCCATTCGCCCGCCCCCATGATGCGGGTGCCGTGAATGTGAATCGGATTGACGTCACGCACGCCTGAATACGTGTTCAGGAACACCAGGAAGAACACAATCACGGCGCTCATCGCGATCTTGGATTCGATGCCAATCCCAAACCACATGATGAAAAGCGGAGCCAAAGCGATCTTGGGCAGACAGTAGATCGCCGTGATGTAAGGATCGAAAACCGCCCCCACCCGCTCATACCGGCCAAAAATGAAACCGACCGAAAAGCCCGATACTGAGCCGAGCGCAAAACCGATCACCGTCGCGTAGAGCGTGATCCCAAGGTGGGGGAACAACTCGCCACGCCGAATCCAGTCGACGAGTTTGGCGAAGACCGCCGAAGGCTCGCTGATGAAGAACGGGTCGATCAATGGGCCGGCCGCGAGTTCCCAGAAGGTAAGGAAGATCACGCCGACGGCGACCTGGGCGATCCGCTGCAGGCGGCGCCCGCGGGCAACTTTCAGTTCCTCCTCGACCACCGCACGGCTCGACCGATCGGGCATGGTTTGGGCAGCATCATAGGCATTCACGATTCAATCCTCCTGAAGAGACGCGCAGGCGCAGGCGATCAGAGCGCCTCGCCTTTCTTGATCTCGGGTTCGAGCGCCTGCCAGATGCGTTCGTAGATCGCCTGGAAACGCGTCGAGAATCGGTCGCGAAAGACATCGCGCGGACGATCCAGGTCGATGCGTTCCTCGAGCTTGATCCGCCCGGGACGTCCCGTGAAAACAATGACCCGGTCGGCCAACGCGATGGCCTCAGCCAAATCATGGGTGACGAAGACAACGGTCTTGCGGGTCCGCTCCCAAAGCGCCAGCAGCTCGTTCTGCATGACGAGCTTCAGCTGCGCGTCGAGCGCACCAAAGGGCTCGTCCATCAGCAGCGTGCCTGGGTCATAGGCAAGCACCTGAGCGAGCGCGACGCGCTTGCGCATGCCTCCAGACAGCTCGTTGGGAAAGTGCTTGTGAAAGCCAGAGAGGTTGACCGTGGCAAGAAGCGCCGCCGCACGCTCGCGGGCCTCGGACTGCGAAACGCCACGCAGCCTGAGCGGCAGCATCACATTATCCTCGGCCGTCCGCCAGGGTAGCAGGCTGTCGGCCTGCGTCATGTAGCCGACCGACCGGTTGGGCCCCTGGACGACCTTGCCATCGTGCTCGATCACACCGCCGGTGGGTTCGAGAATGCCAGCAATCATGTTGAGCAGCGTGGACTTGCCGCACCCCGATGGCCCGACGAAGGCCACGAACTCGCCCGAACCGATGCTGAGCGAGAAATCGTCGAGCGCGACCACCTCGCGGCCGCGCCGGACGAAGAGCTTGCTGACGCCCCGGATCTCGATCGCCATCAGGCGAGCGCCTTTTTGACGATGCTGAGATTGAACGCCTTTTCCATCGTGTAATCGGCCGGCGCGGGCTTCTGGCCAGCCTCGATCAGCGACTCGTTCATGAACTTTAGATTGACGTTGAAGTGGTGCTGGGTGGGCACCGGCGTCTTCATATAGATGCCGATGTTGTTCTTGAACGCAATCTCGAACATTTCGTCGTCAACCGCCTTGAACCACACACGTGCCATTGCCTTGAAGGCATTCTGATCTTCGTGGATTGTCTTCAGCGCCAGCGCAATGCCCTTGACATAGGCAACGAGCTCGGCCTCTTTCTTCTTGAGCGTCGCCTCGGTCACGCTCGCGGTGATGTAGAGGAAATCCTCGAAACCAGGGGGCGGGTTGATCGACATGTTGAACAGGTAAGCGGCGCCGGCACGCTTGACCGCCTGGTCCGAGGTTGGCGAGGACAGGCAGAAGCCGTCGATCTGATCCTTTTCCATCGCGGCGACCATGGCGGGAACCCCGCGGATCGGAACGAGCTTGGCGTCCTTGTTGGGGTCGGAACCGCCCGCCTTCAGAAAATGCCGCAGGAGCTGATCCGGCGCGCTGCCGGGCCCGGTATGTCCCAGGCGCAAGCCCTTGAGTGCGGCGCCCCGACGCTCGACCGACGAGCTTTCGTTGACCCCAAGTTTGTCGAGAATGGATTTCTTGACAACGATGTTGCTCGCAAACTTGTTGACCATGCCGGCGATGATCACGACCGGCTGACCGAGAATCTGCACGCGCATGTTTTGCTGGGGCGCGCCCAGCAGGATGTCGGCGGCGCCACCGACCAGCGCATCGTGATTCACACCACGCTCGGTCGCCGCCATGGCAACCTTAAGCCCCGAGCGGTCAAAATGCTTGGCGTCGATCGCAAAATCCTCGGCACCCCAGAGCCACGAACGGGAGGTCGAACGCAAGCTGCTCACCTGCATGCTCTGGGCCATGGCCGGGGCAACGCCCAAGCCTACGACCGCGCCGAAGCCCTGGAGGGCGGCCAGACCACCGAGCCCGGAGGTGGCACGCAGAACCTCCCGGCGTGAAGAATCGACTGAAATGGGCTTTGCCATGATTTTGTCTCCGTTGTGTGACGTCGCAAGGACCGGATTGTAGAACGTGTGCGACCATCTGCGCTCATCCACACAAACCCTGAGAGGACTTCGGCGGCCATGAGTGAACCGATGCCCGGCAATTCAACGACTGAAATCGAAGCGAGATTGAAAAAGGTGCGGGACAAGCGGGGCTACCTGCTCCCCCATCACGGACTGATGGCCGCGCTCTCCGAGCGTCTGCTCGAGGGCTACGATGCAGCCTACACGGCCCTCGCACTCGACCACAAGATTCTGTCGGTACATGACCGCGAGACAGTCTGGATTGCCGTACTGATCGCAACCGACGAGGCCCTTGCCACCCATCACATTCCAAAGTACCTGGACGGTGGCGGAACGATGGACGAGTTTGCCGCGATTGCACGCATTTCAGCCTTCGCACTCGGAGCACGCGGCTACGCCTTTCTCGAGCGCCACTGGGGCGCCCATCTTGAAGGGTTCGATACGGAGCAGGCCTACCGCGCAGGTCTGCTTCAGGCCGCCGCCCCCCTTGAGCCACGCCTGGTCTGGATGTGCGCCTGCGCCATCCATGCTGCGCGGGCCGATCACCTGCTGCTGCGCTGGTCGCTGATCGCTGCCAACGAGGCAGGGGTACCCGATCTCGATCTCGCCGAGGCGCTGTCGATCATGATGTTCCCGGGCAGCGTGCCCTATTTCGTCGAGGCGGCCCGCATCTGGCTGGAACTCATTCGCGCAGGCGCAGTCAAACCCTCGCCCGCACTTGCAGCCTGGGCTGCGCTGCAAGGCCAGGGCGGCTACGACGAGGCTTCGGGCAAAGCCAGCAGTTGAGGTAGGCGAGACGCGGCGGCACCGGGCGGAGCCCGACCGCGCCAGACACTCAGTGCAGCTCGATGATCAGATTGAGGCTCTCGTCGCACCGGACGCTCGCCTGCGGCGGCACAACCACCGTGGACTCGCGCTCCTCGACGAGCGCGGGGCCCTCGATCCGGGTCCCTGCCACAAACGCGTAGCGGTCATAGACCGGGGTACGGACGAATCCGCCACCCTCCTCGAACCATGCATCGCGCCAGGTTCGCGCGGTCGCAACGCCGGCCCCGAGCGCGCTCGAGTGCGGACGTGCCCGGGCCAGGTCGATGTCGACGCGCGGCCCACTCACCACCGCGCGCCATGACACCACCTCGATCTGCACATCAGGCTCGACCCGGCCGAAGTAACGCTCATAGGTCTTTTCGAAGGCATGGGACATGGCCTGGCGGTCACTGCGCCGGATGGCGTCACGTTCAAGATCGACATCGATCTCGTAGCCCTGGCCGACATAGCGCATCGCGGCTGCAAGCGACACACTGACCTGATCGCTCGCCACACCTGCGTCGGCCAGCATCGAGCGCCCCTCGTTCTCGATCCCGTCGAGCAGCGCATTCAGGGAGTCGAAATCGATGGCGCGAAGCGCCTCGAGCCGGCCACGGACAAACGAAAAGGAAGTGGGCGCGGCAAGAAAGCCAAAAGCCGATGCCACCCCGGCGCCAAGCGGACAAATGACACAGGTCACGCCGAGCTTGCGCGCAATGTGTGCCGCATGGACCGGCCCCGCACCGCCAATGGGCAGCATCGCATAGTCGCTGATGCGCCTGGCCTTCTCGAGCGCATGGATCACCGCGGCACGCGCCAT
>JBIKTA010000175.1:0-5733 GCA_044348315.1 Burkholderiaceae bacterium
CAACACCACCCTGTCCTACGAACTCTCGGTCGTGCCGATGTTCATCCTGATGGGCGCGATCATCAGCCGCACCGGGATGGCGTCCGACCTCTACCGGCTCTGCAATAGTCTCCTCGGCCACCTGCGTGGGGGCTTGGCGATGGCCACGATCATGGCCTGCGGTGGGTTCTCGGCTGTGTGTGGATCGTCGATCGCCACGGCCGCCACGATGGCCAAGGTCGCGATACCGGAGATGCGTGACTATCGTTATGGCGAGGGGTTTGCAGCCGCATCGGTTGCGGCCGGGGGCACGCTTGGGATCCTGATTCCGCCGTCAGTGATCATGGTGCTCTATGGCATCGCCACCGGCACCGACATCGGTCAGTTGTTCATCGCAGGCATCGTACCCGGCGCCCTCGCGGTCGGTCTTTATCTCGTTGCCGTTTGGGTGCATGCCCGCCTGCACCCGGCTGAGGCGCCTGGTGGGCGCAAGGCCGATCGCTCCGAACGCCTGAGGCTTGTCGCGCCGGTGGCACCCGTGGTGCTGCTCTTTCTCCTCATCATCGGCGGTCTTTATTTTGGGCTCTTCACGCCTACCGAGGCGGCGGGCGTGGGTGCAGGCTGTGCGCTGCTCATTGCCGCATTTCGGCGCGTGATCAGTTGGCGCGACCTGTTCGATTCCCTGGTCGAGACCGTGCGGACCACCGCGAGCCTCTTTCTGGTGTTGATTGGCGCGCTGGTGTTCTCTAATTTTGTCAATCTAGCGGGGCTGCCTGATGCCTTGTCCAGTCTGATCTCGGGGCTCGGCCTGTCGCCGCTCGGCGTGATCCTGGTGATCCTGCTGATTTATGTCGTCCTCGGCATGTTCATGGAGAGCCTGTCGATGATTTTGCTGACCATTCCGGTGTTTTTTCCGATCATCAGTGCGCAGGGTTTTGATCCGGTATGGTTCGGCATCTTCGCCGTCATGGTGACCGAGCTCTCGCTCATCACCCCGCCGGTCGGCCTCAATCTTTTTGTGATCAGAGGCGTGATCCCGGGACTTGCGATCGGCGCGATCTATCGGGGCATCGTACCGTTCGTGATCGCTGATCTTGTGCGAATCGCGCTGATCATCGGCTTTCCGGCGATCGTGCTCTGGCTTCCGGCGATGGCCTCGCGCTAAGCTGGACTGTCTTTGTATTGAGGTCCATGAGGCGGGTGCATCCAAGGCTCGACCGGCGATTGAAGGCGAGGGGACGCTGACATGCATGAACTGGGTGTTGTCTATCGCAACATCGTCCGTGCCGACCGCGAGACGACCGATGCACTGGCCGCGTTCGGTGTTGCGACCGTACATGAGGCGATGGGTCGGGTCGGATTGATGAAACCCTATATGCAGCCCATTCAGAGCGGGGCTCAGGTATCCGGTACGGCCGTTACCGTGCTCCTTCAGCCCGGGGACAACTGGATGATGCATGTGGTGGCCGAACAGATTCAGCCCGGTGATGTGGTGGTGGCCGCAGTGACGGCGGATTGCAGCGACGGCTATTTTGGCGATCTTCTGGCGACCAGTTTCAGGGCGCGCGGCGCGCGGGCATTGGTGATCGATGCGGGGGTCCGAGATGTGTTCGCCTTGAATCAGATGGGGTTTCCGGTCTGGAGCCGATCGGTGAGCGCGACCGGCACCGTCAAGGCGACGTTGGGCGCGGTCAATGTTGCAGTGGTGTGCGCGGGCATGGTCGTGCAACCCGGTGATGCCATCGTTGCCGATGACGACGGCGTGGTGTGCGTACCGAGGGATCGCGTCGAGGCGGTTCGTGTGGCTGCGGCGGCACGCGAAGCGGGCGAGGCCGACAAGCGGCGCCGACTGGCCGCAGGCGAGCTCGGGCTCGATCTGTATGGCATGCGCGAACGGCTCAAGGCGTCCGGGTTGCGGTACATCGACTGAACCATCGTTCAGCAGAGTTTTTTAGCCGAGCAATGTTTCCCTGTGTTTTTTAAGATGGAGCGTGACGAATTGGTGAATGCTGCAGCACTTCCGCTTTCGGGGGTTCGGGTCGTCGAGTTCACCCACATGGTGATGGGCCCGACCTGCGGTCTGGTCCTGGCCGACATGGGGGCGGAGGTCATCAAGGTCGAGCCGATCGAGGGTGATCGCACGCGTCATCTGCTGGGTTCGGGGGCGGGTTTTTTCCCGATGTTCAACCGCAACAAGAAGAGCATCCGAATCAATCTTCAGCATCCGGATGGTGCCGAGGCGGCCCGTCGGCTCTGCGCGACGGCTGATGTCGTGTCAGAGAATTTCAAGCCCGGTTCAATGGCGAAATACGGGCTCGACTACGCGAGTCTGTCGGCGAACAACCCGCGTCTGATTTACGCGAGTCTCAAGGGATTCCTTCCTGGCCCCTACGATCACCGGACTGCGCTCGACGAGGTCGTGCAGATGATGGCGGGACTGGCCTACATGACCGGCCGGCCCGGCGACCCGCTCCGCGCGGGAACGAGCGTCAACGACATCATGGGCGGGATGTTCGGAGCGATCGGCGTGCTCGGCGCACTGATCCAGCGGGGCATCACCGGCCGGGGCCAGGAGATCCAATCGGCGCTTTACGAAAACAACGTATTTCTGGTTGGCCAGCACATGCTCCAGTACGCGATCACCGGTTTGGCGGCCGAGCCGATGCCGAACCGGATCTCGGCCTGGGCCGTCTACGACGTGTTCACCGTCAAGGACGGGGAGCAGATCTTCCTCGCTGCGGTGAGTGACCCGCAATGGAGCACCTTTTGCGATGTGCTGGACCTGGGAGACCTCAAGGCCGATCCGCGATATGGCTCGAACAACGATCGGGTGCGCCTGCGCGCAGAGTTGATGCCCGAGCTCAGGCGCAGACTCGCCCGGTTCAGCGCCCGAGAGCTTGCCGCGATCTTTGAGCGTGCGGGGCTGCCTTACGCGCCGATCGCAAAGCCTGAGGAGTTGTTCGACGACCCGCATCTTGCCGCCACCGGCGGCTTGGCCGAGATCCGTTTGACCGACGGGCAGCGCGCGGGTCAGAGCGCGCGCACAGCGCTGTTGCCGTTTACGATGGGGGGCGAGCGCCTGGGTGTGCGTGAGCAGCCGCCTTACTCAGGCGAGCACACCGATGCCTTGTTGGCTGGCATCGGGTACACATCTGAAGCGATTGCGGGTTTGCGCGCCGGGCGGGTGGTTGGGTAGGAAGAGTGGGCGTTGGTTGGCCCGGCTACGGGTCTAACGGCAACCCAGCCGCTCATCCCAACGTGGCCATGAATTCAATCTTTGGTGCTGCAGTTCGTACTACCGTTTGAGCGCGTTGACCCGGCCGGGTCCGGCGCTCGGATACGACCAAGCCGTGTTCCACCAGAAGGCCAATGTCTCGCCGAATCGCAGATGGGGTGCGGGCAAGTGAGATGGAGAGCTCTCGGATGGTCTTGGGCTCTTTCATGATTTGCACGATCAGTTTGCGCCTTGTCTCGGACAGGACGGTAAACATTCGTTCAGGGTCCTCGAATGAGAGGGTCATGCGAGGTTCGATACGCTGACCCGAGGCGGGCTGCCTTGCGACCGCCGCCGCTCGTGAAAAAAACCCGGCGGTTTCATCCGTTCGGATGACGATCTTGTTCATCGTCGCTGTCTCCTTTGGAGATTTACGATTTCAACCCACTCACGCTCGATCCTGGCGAGAGTCTGATGATAGCTGATGAATTCACAGACTTCGACCCCGCCCATATAGTGGCGGTGATGGTATCCGTGTGCATTGTCGAACCCCAAAACCCGTCCGTTATCAACGCTGGAGATTGCGTGGTTGATATAGGCAATGTTGTACCGAGTAATCGTTGGTTCAGGCCCAAGGTGGTAGCCCCACGCTTCCAAGCGCAGCAGGCCGCCGCCCGATTTTTTCTTGAGTTCATGTCGCTCTTGCTGGAGCAACACTTCGGGGGGCTTTTTCATGGGCTGGCGTTGAGCCGCTTCGGCGGCTCTGATCGATTCGCCTAAGGCGAAGGCCCGGAATATTCGCAGTCGCGCGATCAGGCGGAGCGCGTTCCACCCACCGACGACCTAGGCCGATCGGCCTCGCTCCGACATCCTGGCTTCACTTGACTTATGGCATCCTCTCGAGGTCCCTGATCCCCGCGGAGCTGACCCCATGTCCGATGAACACGTGTTGTCCAAGGCACTCGCCATACTGGGCGATCTGACCGGAGGTCAGCCGCTGGCCTTTGACGAGAACGGTCTGTGTGGTTTGACCCATCAGGATGGTTTCGTGGTCACGCTGATGACCGCGCCCGAGTCCGACATCCTGCTGCTATCGGCACAGCTTGTCGAGGTCCCCGATGACGGTCGCGAGGCCTTCTTTGCCTGGCTGCTGCGGCTCAATTTCCTGGGTCTCGATACGGGCGGTGCGGCGCTTTCGGTCGACGAGGAGGAGCGCCATGTTTACCTATCGCATAGTGTTCCCCTTGCGCGAGTCGACGCTCAGGCGCTTGTGACCGTCGTCGGCAATTTCATCGAGGTGGCGGCAGGTCTGCGCACCCGCATCCTCGCAGAGCGTGCATCCGGTGTATCGCGCGACTCGAGTCCGGTCGAGGGTGGTCGCAGCCAGCCGCCCGGCTGGATCATGGGCTGAGCAGGAGATCGATCATGGCGACCAGTATTGCGGGTGCCATTCAGGCCCATCCCGCATTAGTGCCTCAGCAGGCCAGGCAGGCGATCGACGACAACCGGACCGTACGCGTCCAGTACGTGCGCAATGCGTCCAAATGGGGCGCATTCGCCCAGGTGGCGGCCGTCATCGTCTTTCCAGTGGCGATCGTCGCGGCGATGCGGGGCAGTTACACGCGGCGCCTGATGCTCGCCGGCAATCAGCTGCCCGCCCCCATCGACACGGGTGTCAATCGGTGCGACTGGAAAAAGGTACTCCGCGCCTCGCGTGATCCGGCACGGGTCGACCAATTGGACGGCGCGCGCCAGACGCAGTTGCGCAGCATTGCGATCAAGGTGATCGGTGCGACGGGGCAGGACCAGGGCCTGAAGGCTGTCTGGCGCAGCCCCGACACGAGCACAGCCGATCTGGTCCAGTTGGCTGTGCACTGCGTAGGAGATACGACTGGCGAATTTCGCACTGCAGTGTTCAATGACTTGCGCGCGGACGTGACCGAGTCTCATCAGCGCGAGCGCAGTCCGGCCTTCGAGCAGATGCGGGCAGATTTCAAGGCGGATGAGGCTTCCCTTCGCGCTCAGATTGGAGAGGTCAAGAAGCTCGATGCGAAGGCGGGCGGGCTGGAGATCGAGTTCCAGCTGACTGGCGATCAGATCCGTGCGCTCGATGACTTCAAGGTCAAGCCGCAGCACTTCGACCAGATCCGCCCTCTCATTGCCGAGATGACGCGCATGCCGCAGGGGACGCCCGAGGACCGCGCCGCCTGGCTGAACAAGACCATGACCGAACACCGCGACGGGGCGCGGCTGCTCGCACTCATTCCGGATCTGCTCAGCGAAAAAGCGCTGGCCGAGATGGGACCGCTCAAGGACTTGCTCGACAAGGACCGCCCCTTCATCGACGCGATGCGTCAGGCACTCGACATCAAAGGGCTGGATGCCAAAGGCAAGGAGGCGATTCACAGCGAACCTGTTCAGAGCGAGAAGAAGGGCTTTTTTGCCAAGGCTGGCGCGCTGCTCAAGACCGCGAACAAGGCCGCCCATGCGATCCATCTCAAGAACGAGATCGAAAAGAAGATCAAGCAGCCGGTTGACGG
>JBIKTA010000176.1:0-5709 GCA_044348315.1 Burkholderiaceae bacterium
CAATGCAAGCGACCCATCGGGTCCGGCTGCTCGCCTCGACAGGCCGCAGCGTAGTCTGCCAAGGAATATCGCAATGAATCCGCGTTCATTCCAGTCGCAGCCGCCAGCGCCTCGACGCCGCGCGCCCGTACGAACGAAGGATGCGTGTGCCAGGATTCGCTCAGTTCCTCTGCGGTCCAGCCCGGTAGCAAGGGCGGCGCTGCCTCGAGCACAGCGTCATCGAACACGCACCAAAAGCTCAGGTCAGGCAGCCCATTGAGCGCGTGCTCGCGGGCATCGACGCTCAGGTCATCCTCGCGCACGAATCGTCGGCCCGAACCATCGAGATGCAATTCCCAGGGCTGTCGGACCTGAGGCGTGAGGCTGGGCATGTGCCGCCAGACGATCTGGCGCCCATCCGGTTCGGAAACGACCCCCGCATAGGTGGGCAGAAAGAGGTCTTGGCCGACGATCTCGGCGCCCACGGCCTCGGCCATCGCGATGCCATCGCCTTGCGAAGCGGGCATCGCTGCGGTGTAGAGCGTGCGGCCGCCTGTCATTCTCGCGAACATCTCGGGGTTGGCGCCGTAGCCGCCGGTCGCCAGCACCACCGCATGCGACTGCAACGTGCGCTGCTCGCCCGCTGCTGACTCGACCACAATGCCTGAGACGCGTCCCCCCTCGACGACCAGGCGTAGGGCGCGATGCCCGGTCAGGAGGCGCGCGTTGGGCCGCGACATGGCCGCCTCAAAGGGAGGGGCGATCGCCTGCAAGACGGACAGCCCGCCTTGTCGTCCCCAATAGGTGCGCGCGGTGCGGTAGGCCTCATGCAGATGAAGCACGACGGGGCAGCTTGGATCCATATCAAAACCGAGTGACATCAGCCAGTCGATCGTTTCCCCCTGAAGCGGGACCGTCCGCTCCAGGATGTCCCGACGGCCCGTTCCGCGGTTGATCCGCACGATATCGTCAAGATGCGCCTGTGCATCGTCAGAGATGCCCCGTTCGTGCTGCAAGGCCGTACCGGCGCCGCTCATCTGGCCCAGACTCACGTGCAGGGTGCCGCCCACCTGATGCGTCTTCTCGATGACGACCACCCGCAGGCCTGCCGCCACGGCCTCGATTGCGCAGGGCATGCCGGCTGTGCCAGCCCCTACGATCACCAGATCAACCACCTCATCGAACATGATTACCTTCTCTTTCCAGCGGGCACGCCGCAACGACCACCCGGGCCGCCATGCCGGATGCGCTCGGGCACTTTGAAAAGTCTCCACACTTGGACATAATCCGGGGTCCGGCGAATGGCGGCTTGAATTTCCGGGAAGGATCCCGTACAGCAGCATTGTCGCCGATCCCGCCGGAATTGAAGATCAAAGCGGCGCTCGATGCAAGCGCCCGCGCTTTTGAGGAGGGTAGGTCAGTGTCTGAGTTTGAGCATACCGATTTCGCAGCAGGATTTGCCTGATGCGGGCACCTGGACTCTTTCAGACTTTCCAGCGGACAGGGGCACTGCTGTGTGGAGCGCTTCTCGTCGTGTTCACCGGACTGGTGCTGTATTCGGTGGTCATGCGTTACTTCTTCACGCCGCCCATGTGGGGCGAGGAACTGCCCAAACTGCTCTTCGTGTGGATGATCTTTCTCGGCGCCGGGTTTGCGTATTTATCCGGTCAAAATATACGGATGACAGCGCTGATCGATCGGGTACCGAAGGGCCCGCGCCGCGTGATCGAGCTGATCATGTATGGCCTCTCAATCGCCATTCTCCTGATGGTGCTCTGGTATTCGGTGCCCATTTTGGAGTTGACCTCGGGGTCGGTATCGCTTTCGACGGGGCTCTCGGATGGCTGGAAATTCCTGGCCCTGCCTGTTGGCGCCTTGCTGCTGCTGATCAATGCGGTCTGGCGTTTCATCCGGATCGCGAAGGGCGAGGTTGACGAACCCGTCGACCTCGGACAGAAAGACTGAGAACGGCTAGAGGACGACTCCAGGCATGCTGCTCACCCTCTGCGTCGTCCTCCTGTTCCTCTTCGTTCTGCTCGGCATGGACATCGCTTTCGCGATTGGTGTGGCGGCACTCGCCTTCATTGTCGGTAGTCAGTTCGACGCCCGTCCGCTCAATCCCGTGCTCTTCGTCAAGGAATTGACCAGCGGCGTCGACAGCTTCGCGATGCTGGCCATCCCGATGTACATCTTTGTGGGCGAGTTGATGACCAAGGCGGGCGTCACCCGCAGGCTCATCGACTTCGCTGCCAGTCTGGTCGCTCACCGGCCTGGAGGACTGGCCAACGTAGGCATCACCTCCAACCTGTTCATGGCTGGAGTATCGGGGTCCGCCATTGCGGATGCCTCGGCCACTGGTTCGATTCTCGTCCCCGAGATGGTCAAGCGGGGCTATCCGGCGAACTATGCGGCGGGCGTGATTTCTGCGGCCGCAGCGATGGGGCCGATCATCCCGCCGTCCATCCTCTTCATCCTGCTGGCGTCGATTGCCAATCTGTCGGTCGGGCAGCTCTTTCTGGCCGGGATCCTTCCCGGTCTGTTGATGTACATCAGCCTGATCGCGATCAGCGGCTGGATGGCGCGCCGGCTGGGTATTCCTCGGGAACTCAAGGCCAGCCCCGAAGTCCGCCGCAAGGCGATCGTCGCTGGACTGCTGCCGCTCGGTGTACCCGTGATCATCCTGCTGACCAAGGTGCTGGGCATCGCAACGCCTTCCGAGTCGGCGGCCGTGGTCGTTGTGTACACCATCATCGTCGGGGCCGTGGTCTACAAGGATTTGACCCTCAAGGGATTCATCGATGCGGCGGTGGCAGCGGCCATCACGACCTCGATCATCATGATCACCGTTGCCTTCAGTCAGATTCTGGGGCAGGTCGCGGTATTGGCCGGTCTGGGGCGCATGGTGCAGTCGGCCATGCTTGCGATCAGCGACAACCCCTATGTCCTCTTGATGATCATCAATCTGGTGCTGCTTGCGCTTGGGACCTTTCTGGATGCACTTCCGATCATGCTGATCCTGTCGCCCATCCTGTTTCCGTTGATGACGGGGCTGGGCGTCGACCCGATTCACTTCGGGCTGGTGATGGTGTTGAACCTGGTCATCGGCATGGTCACGCCGCCGGTGGGCTTGCTGCTCTTTGCGATGGCCCGGATCGCGAAAGTCGACATGATGCAGGTATTCCGTGGGGGTCTGCCGTTTTACCTGGGGCTCTGGGCGACCCTGATGGTCGTGACCTACATTCCCTGGTTTTCAACATTTTTGCCCAACTTGCTCATGAAGTAATGTGAGCCTTTCCATTGACCTGAGAGGAGCATGACATGGCTGATTCTGTATCGCGTCGAGCAGTACTGACCGGAGGCGCCGCACTGGCTGCAGGCATCGCGCTTCCCGCTTCGGCGCAGGCCGCCAAGGTACTTCGCTACGGCAATGCCGGGGGTCCGGGCACCGTTTCGAACACCTTCAATGCCGCCCTGTCCAAGGCCATCTCCGCCAAGACCGGTGGCAAGCTGTCATTTGAAATCTTCGCGGGCACCCTGGGTGGCGAGAAGAGTCTGATCGAATCGATGGCGCTCGGCAGCCTGGATGTCTACAACGGTGCCTACACCGGCATCGAGGCCTTCGACGTGATGTACTCGCCCTACTTTTTCCGGGATGGGCCCCATGCCCGTGCGGTGCTCGCGAGCGAGATCGGGGCGCGTGCCTCGTCGGCGATCGAAAAGCGCTACAAGGCTCGTCTGCTTGGTGCCGGACGTCTGGGCAGCTACAACCTCATGCTCAAACGCCCGATCGAGAGCCTGGCCGACCTGAAGGGGCGGAAGATCCGCGCCCCCGAGATCAAGGGTTGCATCGAGGCCCTGCGATTCTTCGGAGCGGCCCCCACCCCCATCCCCTTCAACGAGGTCTATCTCGCGCTGCAGTCGGGGATCGTCGATGGCGTGCTGACCGCGCTCAACCCAGGCGTCCAGTTCAAGTTCTATGAGGTTTGCAAGTACGTGGTCGTTCCTGATTTCGGTCTCGCGCTCGACAAGCAGGTCATTTCGCTGTCGGCCTGGAACGGGCTGAGCGCCGACCAGAGAAAGATCCTGCAGGACTCCTTCAACGAGCTCGAGGAGACCGAGTACTACCAGGTCGGTCTTGCCGCCAAGCCCAAGGATTTCAAGGCCTGGTCGGACGCCAATGGTGCCGATTCGCTCCTGAAACTCGATGCCTCGGGCCTGGCCAAACAGATGGCTCCCTTGAACGAGCGGCTGGCCGAGGCGGCGTTCGGCAAGGGCGCCTGGCAAATGATCCAGAACACCAAAGCCTGACGAGGAGCAAGCACCAATGGTCATGTCAGCCCATCCCACGGGTCTGCCCTTCAAGCCGGAGCAAACTTTTTTCAGTGACTCCGCAAACGATCGGTTGCTCGCGATGCTCATGACGCTCGCAGCAAAATTGCATGTGACCTGTGATCGGCTGACATGCCTGGAGATGCTGCTCGAATCGGGTAAGCCCGTCACCCGTGAGGCCCTTGATCGATTCCAGCCTACGCCCGAGCAGGCGCGTGAGCTTGATGCCGCGCGTCAGGCGCTCGCAGCCGAGCTGATGTTCTGCTCGATGGGGCGTGAAGCCTCGCTCGGCGCGCCTGTCGAGGGCGTCGGCCAGTTTGATCGCAGTTGAACCGATTCATCCGGAGTTCCGCCATGCTCGAACAGATCCCGGCTCATCGCAGTTTTTCCGCCTACCAGTCTTTCGTCCTTGACTGCAAGCTCCAATGGACGAGACAACTCTACCCAGCCTTGCGCGAGCGCTATCAGGCCCGGGTCGATGCCGCTGACAACAAACCGGCGACCCGCGAAGCGGCAGCCGGTTTGCTTGCAGACGATCTCGATGCACAGTTCTTCGGCTGGTTCGAGCGTCATCTGCAGCGCATGAAATACTCAGGCCTCGAAGGTTTGGCCGAGTATTACGGCCGTTATCGGGAGGCGATCCGCGAGGGCTTGTCTGCGGAACTGCCCGAGGGTCTGCTGCAACTCGATCCCGCCTTCGAGCCGCCCGAGTACTACACCTCGATCGACATTCACCAGCATCCGGGTGGCGTGTGGTCGGACGAGATCGCGGGCTTCATTTACGAGCGGGGCGCGCAGTCGACTGCCCCGATGATCAGGAACGCGCTGAGCCTCTGGCAGCGGTTCATGGTCCACGCGCTGGATCGGGTCGGCGGCCAGGCGGGGCGAGTCGTCGATCTTGGCTGTGGTTTTGGCGGCTCGGCGCAACCCTGGTATCTCGAGCATCCCGAGGCGGAGGTGGTCGGTATCGAGCTGTCCGCGCCTTGCCTTCGCGTGGCGGCCCAGCGTGCTGCAGAGGCCGGCGCCGAGCCCGGGCGGGTTCAGTTCCGGCAGGCCGATGCGATCGCAACCGGTCTGCCCGACGGCAATTGCGACATCGTGACGAGCACGATGGTGTTGCACGAGATGCCGCCCTCGCACATTCGTGCGATGTTGCAGGAAGCCCACCGGCTGCTCAAACCCGGCGGTCTGTCGATTCATCTCGATTTTCTGATGCACGGCGACCCGTTCAAGGAGTACATCCATTACGGTCACTCGCGACGCAACAACGAGCCCTTTATGGTGCCGCTGAACGAAATGGACATGGCGGGCGCGCATCGCGACGCGGGTCTGGTCGATCTCGAGATCCTGCCCTTCGAGGAGTTCGATGGTGCGCTGTCGCCCGCGATGAGCGCTTGGCGC
>JBIKTA010000177.1:0-5701 GCA_044348315.1 Burkholderiaceae bacterium
ACGGGAAAAGTGAGCACCTTGCCCGACACCACCGGAGAGCCCTGGCTGGTCAAGTTTCAGGCTTCGGGCGAACACAAGGAGGTGTGCGCGATCGAGCACATGTATGCCGATCTTGCCCGCTCCTGCGGTCTTGAAGTGCCCGAGGCGACCTATTTCGACCTTGGGGCAAGACGAGCCGCCTTCGCTGTAAAGCGATTCGATCGGCAGGGCCCACTGCGCATACCGGTGCACAGTCTGGCGGGGTTCCTGCATGCCGATTTCCGGCTCCCTTCAGTTGACTACGGCACCTTTCTGCGGGCCACTCGCCTGATCACCCGTGACGAACAGGAGGTCCGAGCCGCATTCGCCCGCGCAGTATTCAATATCGTATTCAACAACCGCGATGACCATGCCAAAAACTTTGCCTGGCGTCTTGGACGGGACAGGCGCTGGCGGCTTGCGCCGGCCTACGACCTTACTTTTTCAGAAGGGGTTGGAGGCGAGCACCAGTCCGCAGTTTGCGGCGAGCGCCGCCGGGTCACCAGAACTCACCTGCATCGTTTGGCACGAGAAAGCGGGCTCAATGCTCACAGCCCTGACGAGACTCTCGACACCATGATCGGGCGAGCGGGGCAGTTCGCCCAGATCGCCGCCGATTACCCGATTCGGCGGCAGACACTGCGTGCCATGCGTACAGCCATCGATGCAAACTGTGCAGCCCTCAAAGACTGAGCGGTGTACGGACCTCCGACACGCATCACCGATCGGCAAAGACCCGTTTCACCGCGGCGCCCGGGTACGAAAGCGGTAGCGTATCCTGTGCTCATAAGTCTGGTTCGGGGCAACCCAGCACGAGGGCTGCGGCCATTCGACCCGGTTGGGGCTGTCTGCAATGAATCCAGGTTCAAGGGCAACACCCGCGCACGCGGGCAGTCTCGCACCGTTGGCATCCAACACGCCCTCGAGATGCTGGCCGGTGTAGACCTGGAGCGCGGGTGCAGTGGTGGAAATTTCCAGACTGAGCGCTCCATCGCTGGACTCGAGAAGCGCCGCTGGAGTTTGGCCGCGTCCGCATTCGCGCCGAAGCAAGAGCCCATGGTCGTAGCCACCCGCCAGACGCTGTTGATCGGAATCAAGCCACCGGGCCGACAAGCGTGTTCCAGTTGAAAAATCAAAATCTGAGCCTGCAGTCGGCTGCAGTCGCGTCAAGGGAATGAATTCGGCGTCGATGGGTGCAAACAGGCTCGCCGCAACCATCAGACGATGATCAAGCACCTGACCCCTGCCATCGAGATTGAAATAGGCGTGATTGGTAATCGCTACCGGGCACCAATCAGAGACGGTCGCGCGGCAAATCCAATCGATCACACCCGAGCCTGGCAGATGGATCGACAGGCGCACGGACATCGCCCCTGGAAATCCCTGGTCGCCTTCAGGTGAAACCAGCTCCCACCTGACCTGGTCGGATCGGTGCTCGAGCAGATGCCAGTCCCGGGTATGAAAGCCGCCCGGACCACCGTGCAGTTGATGGGGCTCACCGGGGTCGCGTGAAAGCTTCCATTTGCGTGCGTTCCGGCCAATTCGACCCTCGGCGATTCGATTGGCGTAACGCCCCACCGTCGCTCCCATGAAGCCCGGGCGCTGGTCTCGCGTCGCACAGTCGAGCAAGACTTCTCTATGACTGCCATCCGTAAGGGGAACACGACAGGACAACCAGGTTGCACCGCGATCCATGACGGTCAGTTGCATGCCGGACGGATCGCTCAGCTGGCGGGGCCTCAGACTGGCCCCAACCGGATTGATTTCAGACAAAGCGTGCGTACCAGGCTTCGAGCAGTTCCTGACGCCCGGAAACCGGGCGCGGAGGCTCAGCCATTTCAATGGCCTGATCAGATAGGTCGGCGAGCGTACTTCCCGGCGCCATGATCGCCCTCCCCGCGGGGGAGTGCCATCCAGCGTAACGCTCACCAAGATGCCGTTCGAACCGACCGTCGACGCCCATCGCCTCGGCTGCCAGCATGGCCCGCGCACAAGTGTCCATGGCAGCGATGTGACCGATCAGCAGGTCCTCGGGCGTGATCGACTGCCGGCGCACCTTGGCGTCAAAATTCAGGCCGCCACGACCCATCCCACCAGCACGCAGAATCAAGTGAAACACGAGGGCCAGCTCTTCAACCGAGTTGGGGAATTGGTCGGTATCCCAACCATTCTGCGGGTCGCCCCGATTCATGTCGAGCGATCCAAACACGCCAAGCGCCAGAGCCATCGCAACCTCGTGGGCAAAGCTGTGGCCCGCGAGCGTCGCGTGGTTAGCTTCGATGTTCAGTCGAATCTCGCGCTCCAGCCCGAAGCGCGCGAGCGTTGCATAGACGCTGGCGGTATCGAAATCATACTGGTGCTTGGTAGGCTCGTGGGGCTTGGGTTCGACAAGAATCTGCCCCTTGAAGCCGATCTTATGCTTGTGCTCGACAACCATTGTCAGAAAGCGTCCCAGCTGTTCAAGTTCTTGGCCGATATCCGTATTGAGCAAGGTGTCGTAACCTTCCCGTCCGCCCCAGAGCACATAGTTTTCACCACCCAATGCATGCGTCATTTCGAGCGCATCCTTTACCTGGGCAGCAGCGAAGGTAAAGACGGCCGGGTCGGGATTGGTCGCGGCCCCGGCCGCATACATGGGGTGCGAAAACAGATTTGCCGTTCCCCAGAGTAGTCTCACACCTGTGCGTTCCATGTGTTCGGCAAGGCAGTCTCGCATCTCGTGCAACCCAGCTCGGGTCTCGCGCAAATCACGCCCTTCGGGCGCCACATCGCGATCGTGAAAGCAGAAAAACGGGGCGCCGGCGCGTTCGAACAGTTCGAACGCGGCAGAGGCTTTCATGCGAGCAAGAGCGAGGGGGTGGCCTCGGGTAGGATCCATCCACGGCCGTTGGAGCGTTGGGGCGCCAAAGGGGTCTGAACCGGGCCAGACGAACGAGTGCCAGAAACAGATCGAGAACCGCAACTGCTCGCGCATGGTCTGGCCTGCGACGATACGGTTGGCGTCATACCAGCGGAAAAGGTAGGGGTCATCCGAATCGGGGCCGCCAAACCGAGCGCGCGGCAGATGACTGAAATAGGTGTCGCTCATCGCGGGGCTCCTGGAGTCGTTGGCTTTAAAGAGAAAAGGTACTGCGAAGCGCTGCATACAGGGCGCGGAAGCGTTCAAGCCGAGGGGCGAGCAGGTCTGTCCAATCGCTCCTGGGCCGGGTCGGAAGCGATTCCTGCTCATCTCCTCGAATGGGACCGGGAGCTAGATGACCTGTCAAGGCCGCTCGGGCGAGCGAGGCTGCGCCTGCGGCTGCCGCGTGCTGGGCATGGGCTAAAGGGTGGAGACTGATGCCGGATGACGATGCGATGAGTTGGCGCAGGCTGGTGCTCCGAGCCGCGCCTCCCACCACGCCGAGTCCCTGGGGCGCAACCTGAGCGGCATCGATGCAAGCCAAGCAGTCCGCCATTGCGAACGCGACGCCTTCTGCCACGGCATACGCCAGCACGTCCCGGTCATGTGTCGCGCGCAGTCCAAAGAAAACGGCGCTCGCAGCCGGATTGTTGTGAGGCGTACGCTCGCCGGACAGGTAGGGAAGGAAAATCGGGGCGCCGGCCGCTGCGTTGGGTGTGACTCGCTCGACCGCCTCCATCATGGCCTGGACCGCTGCATAACCCAGGGTCTGAGCCCCCCACTGGAGCGAACGCGCGGCTGCGAGCATCACGGACATCTGGTGCCAGCGCTCTGGGACAGCATGGCAGAAAGCATGGACGGCTTGGTCAGGATTGGGCTGGAAACCCCTTGTAACCAAAAACGCGACACCGGACGTGCCGAGCGAAACGAAGCCATCTCCAGGTTCGGTGAGGCCGAGCCCAACAGCTGTGGCCGCATTGTCGCCGGCGCCCGCTGCAACCACGCAGGATCCTTCGATTCCCCATTGCCGAGCGACTTCGGGTTTCAGATAACCCACCGCATCGGTCCCTTCGTGCAGCTCGGGCATGTGATCGACTGTCAGCCCGCAGGCGGCCAGCATTGCGGGTGACCAGCGTCTTGCGCCAACCTCAAGCCAGAGGGTTCCCGAGGCGTCGGAAAGGTCTGTGCTCAAAGCTCCGCACAACTGCAAGACCAGCCAGTCCTTTGGCAAGAGGACGTGACGTATGGATTGGAACAGTGCGGGCTCGTGACGCCGCAGCCAGCGAAGTTTGGGTGCGGTAAAGCCTGGCATGGCCAGATTGCCCGTGATCGAGCGCAGCGCAGGTATTTCCGACTCAAGTTCGATGCATTGCCGCGCGCTTCGGCCGTCGTTCCAGAGAATGGCGGGCCGCAGCACGCGTTGATCGGCATCAAGGACGACCGCGCCGTGCATCTGACCGGCAACGCCAATCGCGCTGACTTCCTTCAGCGAATGTCCGCTGAGCATAAGCCCCCTGACAGCCCGATCGGCTGCTCGCCACCACTCTCGCGGTTCCTGCTCGGACCAACCGGGCTGGGGATGGCTCAGCGTGAGCGGTTCGGAAACCGCTGCGAGCAGCTGCCCATCGGTGTCGACCAATGCGGCCTTGACTTCCGAGGTACCCAGATCGATTCCAAGAAAAGTCATGTCATAACCTGCAGCACACACACGATAAAGGGTTAACCCCTAACTTGACCCAGAAAGAGTGGTGGGTTAATTTCAGCGTCTGAACATATTATGAACTCATAATGACCGCAATCGCAACGCTTTACGGTGACGATTCGATCGAAGAAGACGCTTCGGTCGGGGAGATCGTTGGTGCATTAAATGCGGCCTCTGTATTAAGCGAGATCCGAAAGCGCGGTGTCATTTCTCGAGTTGAGCTTGCCGATCGTCTTCGCCTTGGCCGCTCGACCGTTTCGGCGATCACTTCGCGGCTGCTGCAGGAGGGACGTATCCGTGAGGCGGTTCTCGGGCGAAGCGCCGGAGGCGAATCGTCCCGCGGGCGACCTCGCATCGGTCTCTCACTCAACCCCGCAGCCGCGCATGTGGTCGGCGTCAAGATCTCAATGCATCAGATCGCGATCTGCATTGCCGACTTTGCCTGCGACCCTGTCGCTGCGACCGTATTGCCGTTTCGCTCGAATCGTCAGGCGCCGGAGGTCGTCGCTGACCTAGTCCAGGATGCCATCGCGCGCACGGTGTCTGACGCAGGTCTGAGCATGGAGCAGATAGATGGCATCGGGGTCGGAGTGCCGGGCTTCGTCGAGGGCGAGACAGGGGTCTGCCATTGGAGTCCTGTGTTCCGCGATTTCGGTGTGCCCTTCGCGCAATTGCTCAATGAGCGACTCGAGTTGCCGGTATTCGTCGATAACGACGCCAATCTGGTTGCACTTGCCGAGCATTGGTTCGGGGAGGGGGCCGACGAAAACGAACTGGTGGTCCTGACGATCGAACATGGAGTCGGCATGGGTCTCGTGCTGGATGGACGCATCTTTCGCGGTGGTCGGGGCTTTGCGGGCGAGTTCGGCCATATGCAGGTCGTGCCGGACGGGGCGCCCTGCCGATGCGGGCAGAGTGGCTGCGTAGAGGCCTATATCTCCGATTACGCCCTGGTACGGGCCGCCGCCCCGTTCACCGACGGCAGTTTGAGCGACGACCCGTTCGAGCTTGAGCGATCGGTCGCCTCGCTTACCGAGCGCGCACGCATGGGCGATGAGGACCTACGCCGGGTTTTCG
The DNA here is from genome assembly GCA_044348315.1 of Burkholderiaceae bacterium. Classification (GTDB taxonomy): domain Bacteria; phylum Pseudomonadota; class Gammaproteobacteria; order Burkholderiales; family Burkholderiaceae_E; genus SYIM01. Next base: position 5,697 of record JBIKTA010000177.1, read on the forward strand.
CTCAT
>JBIKTA010000178.1:0-5691 GCA_044348315.1 Burkholderiaceae bacterium
TTCAGGCAGCGAGTCGTCCCAGGCAAGACCGCGTGCGTTGCGAAATACAACAATCCGTAGCGCGATAGAGTCTCCGATCTGAACGATTGTTCAGTCGCCTGCTGGTCGACTCGCTGGGTGAGCGTGCTGCCCCGGGCACGTAAAACGCGCGCCAGGGTGGAGAGCTCGTTGTCGATACCGGGCAGTGGAGGAAGCGCGGCCAAAAGGGCCGCCTCAAGCGGACGTCCATCCTGACATCGCAAGCTCAGTCGGTCCAGCGCGGAGTCTGCTTCAGCCCTCGAGTCCCCGCCGGGACGCGAGGCTGACCGGATCCCCCGATCGTCGCTCGGCTTAGGTGGGGGTGATGGCGACTGGCTTCGCGTCAGCCGGCCGGGCGAATCGTTCCATTGCGAGATGCCGATCGCAAGTGCGGGTCGGGCTTGGCTGACGCGGGCTCCGGTTTGACTGCGCTGCGAATGAAAGGATGCAATCGAAGGCGTGTGGTTGATCACGTAACGCTCGACGAGCCAGCGCGGCCCGGCAAGAGCCTCGCTCGATTGGGACGGATCGGGCAGGAGTGCGAAGGGAAGGGAGGATAGTGCTCCCCCCGTGACTACCTGCAGTTGCCTCGCGCCCTGAAGCGCTGACATGAGCGGAGCTACGAGCTGATCCGAAAGGTGGCGAGCAAGCGAAAAATCGAATGGTCGGGCAGGGCCCTCGGCACCCTCGAGACCCCGACGCAGTTCAGAGATGTCTGAGTCCAGAACTGACCGGCGGGTGGTCGGCAAGGCGACCAACTCAATTCGGTCCCGTCGCACAACGAGTGCGAAGGAATCGTTCTCACCGATCAGATACTGGATGAGCGCCTCTTCGGAAAGCAACTGTGCGCGCACAGCTCGCGCCTGGATGCCGGGCGCAACCATCAGGTCCTGTACTGCCGCATGCCGGAGCGCAAGATTCTGCCGCGCAGCGTCGTACCGGAATTGCGCGTCGCGATGTTCGGCCTCTAGGGCCTCTTCTTCGATCCTGCTGCGTGAGCGGTCGGGGCGTTGCGTTTCGATGGCCAGCGAGAGCCGTGCCAGGTCACGCTCGCGGCGGGCCGTGCGAAGCGACTCTCGCAACTGAGCGTAATCGGGGTCGAGCCGTTCACGCTCGCGGCCAATCTGATCGGCGGTCATTGCCAGCCTCTCAGGCAAGGCCCGCTGAATGAGCTGGAATGCTTCATCCAACAGAGCTTCCCGCGATTCGACTTCGGTCATTCGGCTCAGTTGAACGGCCGTTGCGCGCGCGTAGGGCAGCAACCACTCATCCGGAATCCTTGGTGGCTCCGCGGCTGACCAGCGGTCGAGCACCGCAGCGAAGTCGCGGAAGGTGACGAGCGCAGAGGTGTACATCGCTTCCCGTTCGTATGCTTCGCCGAGCGCCGCAAGGATGGCGAGACTGCGCTGCCCGTCGCCGATATTCGCGCGCTGGAAAGCGAGCGCGGTCGTCAGGTAGGTTTCTGCTGCGGAGATCCGGCCTTTCGCGCCGCTGACACGACCGAGGGTCAGGAGAATTTCCGGGCGCCAGGCTGGTGGGGCACCGGGCAATGCGTCGATGAGTCGTAAGGCCTCGGATGCCGAAGCGTCGGCCACTTCGATCGCTCCGGTCCTGAGCGCCATCGCTGCCTGCAGGTTGAGGGCGAGGACCAGTTCGCCGGGTGGAGGGCGTTGGGAGGCGGTTTGAGGTGAATCGGCCCGAGGGGCCAAGAGGAGTTCTTCAATGGCCTGCGATTCGCTCTCGGGACGCAATGCTTTGGCCGCGGCCGATGCGTACCGCATGGCCGACTCATGGGCACCCGCGCCAGCCGCCACCAGTCCCCGGTAGAGGTCGAGTCGGGCCCGTTCGGCCGGACTCGGCGCGCGTTCGAGGATCGGTTCGGCCGCGCGCATCAGCGCTTCCGCCTCGAGCACGCGGCCCTGATTGGCCACGCTCAGCGCGAGTTCGAGCAGTGTTTGCGCCGTCGCAGTGTCGAATTCACTGAGAAGCTTCCTCTGCTGGCTGAGCAATTCTCGAAGCATCGTCTCGGCATCCGCGTCGCGCCCCTCGCTATTTGCGACCCTGGCATCGCGAGCCAGCCCTGACAGTCTTGCCAGATCGGCCGTCGAGGCGAGTGGTACGCGCCCCTTGAACAGGCGTTCAAGAAGGGCGTCTGAATCGCGTCGGTTGGATACGGAAGATCGATGTGCTGAAATCCAGCCCATGATTGCAGGCAGCGCCGTCGGTGGCCCATACCCGACGCGAATGCCTGCGGGCGTTCGACCGACCGCGAGCAGCGCAGGCCATCCGCCGCTGCGCAGTCGACAAGGTGCCAGTGCCGTTTGGTCCTCGAAGAAGGCTTCTGCGGTCGTGCACGACAGACTGCCTCGAAGAAATTCAAGTGTCGGCAGGGTAAGTGCGCGCTCGATGATGACCGAGGCGGCTCCCGGTTCGACGGTGTGGCCGACCAGTTGCCACAGTGCCCCGATCTTCCGTGCGCCGCATTCGAGCGTGAATTCCCGATCGTCCCGACCTGTTCCGGTCATGTCAGAGCGCGTCTGCGCAAAGCACGGCTCGAATTGGAGGCTCGGTCCAAGATCCTGCGGCGCTGTGTTCGAATGAGTTTGGGCGAGACTTGTCCCGCTGAGAGCAAGGCAGAGCGAGAAGACTCGCGCTCGACGGGTCGCCCGCAGACAGAGCTTCGTGAGAGCGACGAAGACGGTCCTCATGCGAGCCGCCTTACCATCGACTGGAATTGCCCAGGCCGGGCAGTTCACGCTCAAAGACCGTTCGCGCGGGCGGCGGCGGGGCCGAAGGCGGCGCCGCGCTCACCAGTGGCGTAATGACCGTGGGCATGCTCGGCAGGCGAGTCGCCTGCGGCGCAGGGCGCCGCGGTGCGGGGGGCGTCACGCGGGCAAGGGTACGGTCGCCCGCGTCGGCCGCATCTCGCGGCGTAGGCGGCTTGGCAGCCGAACCCGCTCGGCCAGTGCCCGGCTGACTGCCTGGGGAGCCGCTGGCCGACGTCGACCCTCCTGGCGCACCGGCCGGGGCTGCGCCAGCGCTCGAGGCGCCTGGGCTGGAGGGCGTGTCGGACGATTGTGCTGGGCTGCTGTTATCGCCTCCACCGCTATCGCCCGGACCTTGGGCGGGCGATTCGGGCCCTGCCTGCGGCGCAGCAGGCGTGGCAGGACTGCTCAAACTGGCCACGACGCTGGCTGCGGCAGCCCGACTCTCGGCCACCACGGTTTGCGGGGGCGCGACGGGTACGGTGGGCCCGACCGGTGCGACCGGAGCCACGGGCTCGGGCGGGGGCGCGTCGGGTACAGTGGGCGTGATCGGTGCAACCGGAGCCACGGGCTCGGGTGGGGGCGGGCTCGCCTGGGCGATATCGACTTTGAGGTTGTCGGGAAGCTTGAGCAGGTACTGCGCGGCATCGCGCCCCCCCAGGGACAAGCCTTCTATCGTGACCGACAGTCCGGTTCCGGGGTCCGCCTGAGCCAAGCGGCCGACTGCAGCCCCAGACAGAAATACGTCATCGCCCTCGACACCACGGACCAGGGGGTTGCCGCTCAAGGCAACGACCAGCGTACCGTCGGCATCGCGGTTGACGGTGCCGAGTCCGGTGACTTCAAGCGGATGCGCTGCGATTTCAGCTTTTGGAGGGCCCGAGATTCGGTACCCGAAGCCGGAAACCTGCCAGCCAGGGCGATGAAGGCTGAGGCCGCCGAACTCGATGCCGAGCCCAGTGCCCACGTATTTGGAGCTGAATCGGGCGGATTCGAATTGAACCGATGCGCCGGTTACGGACTCCTCCTCAGGCAACCCCGTAATGCGTCCGCTGCGGATCGCTGCCCTGGCATCGTCGGATCCGTCGTAGACCTTGTAAGCGACCAGATCGCTGATCTCGAGCGGTGCCGGGGTCTGCCTGTAGAGGTAGTGACGAACCCCCGGAGCGTCGCCACCGTTTGCCCAATCGATCAGCCCGCTGCTGGCACCATAGGTTTTCAGTCGAAGGCCCAAGTCGGCCCCCGCTACGCCGAGTTCAAGCGCCGCCGTATCGGGCGTTGTCTGCAGCACGGTGAACCGGCCGCCGACTGCGAGCGTGAGGCTTCCACCGGGCAGGAAAGCCACCCCGTGCAGCGGGCTCTCGGGCGCGTTCGCCCCAGCGATCAGGACCGCGCGCCCCCCCGATCCACCGATTACCAACGGTGCGGCGATGCTGATGCCCGAACCTGCGGTAGCGGTGAACAGCGCTTCGTCCCCTTTGATCGCCACGGGCTCCAGAAGCCCGATCGAGCCCGCAGCGCTCAGTTGGAGTCGGTCCCGGGCGTCTACGCGCCCTACGGTGAGATCCGCCTCCGACTCGATCGACAACGGGTGGTCACTGATCGTGGCGGGCAACTGGTCGCTGCCTTCGGCCATCAGCTTGAGCGGTGAAGCCGGTCTCAACTGGCCGAAGACCATACTCGAAGCGCCGAGGGTCAGCCGCTCTGCCGTGACGCTCACGGATCCACTTGTGCTGGAAGCGGATGACCCGTGCGGATTGCTGCTCCGAGGTCCTTCGCCCATCCCCGGGTGAGTCCACTCTCCGGCGACAACGGTCCCGTCGATTCGCACGCCGTGGGTGCCCCCCGCATCGAGGACGATTTCGCCGTCGATCGACCGTGCCCGGGTCGCTTCGATATGGCCGCCCGCGTGGACGAGATCCCGAAGAATGCCGTCCGCCGTGGCACGTGCGCTGAGTTCGATGCTTCCTCCGGGCGCATAGAGCAGGCCCGTGTTCACGACGGCCGGACTCGCTCCTTCCGGGCGCCCTTGGAGCGGTTGTGTGATACGAGCACTGAGCAGGCCATCGCCAGTCAGGTCGAGCGTGATCTCGCGTCCTGCGAGGAGCGCGATACGCCCGTGCTCGGATACGATCCATCCCTCGTTGCGGATCGATTCGCCGGCGAGCACTGCGTAGCCCCCCGATCCCGTGACGATTTCGCCTCGGTTGAGCAGGCTTGTCTCAGACGAGCTTTGAGCGCTCCGCTCGATCAGGATGGCTTGGCTCAGAAATGCCGAGTCCGGCACGGCCAATGTCGTGAGCAAAAGGGCATGGACATCGATGCGTCCGGTAGGCCCCACGAAAATGCCATGAGGGTTGCTGAGCCAGACCTGACCATTGCCACCCATCTGTCCATCGATGACTGATGAGAGCGGGCCTGTCACCCGATTGAGCGCAATCGCATTCGCGTCAGGCTGAATGAACTGCACCCTATGTCCCGCTCCGATCGAGAAGCTGGACCAGTCGATGATCGTACGGGGCGTTGATTGAGTGATTCTGAGTGTCTTGTCATTGACTGTGCTGACGTTCGCCTCTCCGAAACGAGTCACCGCTCCGGAGGGTAGTTGCGCCAGACAAGGCGATACGCCAATCACCCCGCTCAGTGCCAGAACAAGTCGAGCAAACCCGATGCGCAGGGTCGGGCGTGACCCGTGCGCTGTATGGCCAGGTTCAACGACTGGCGGGCTGAGCTTTACCGTTTGCTTTGCCATCGGTTGGTAGCTTGTCCTGAGCAGGGGAGGGCGGCTTGGCCTCGGTCGCTGCTGCCGCAGCCGGGAGCGCCCCGAGCCGCTTGCAGTCCGCAAGGGGAATGATGGGACGTCCCGCACTTGCCAGGCCCGCCTGTGCCGCGCAAACAGACCTCAGCC
>JBIKTA010000179.1:0-5674 GCA_044348315.1 Burkholderiaceae bacterium
ATCACTGAGCGGTCGGCCGGTTGGGCGGGTGGCCGATTGCGGGCCCGCCCGCGGATGTGTGCTCAGTCTTCGCGGGCGTAGGTCCGGTCGAATTCACTGACCCAGTCAAAACCCATCAGTTTGGAAAACGCCTGGAAATTGTGCAGCGGCGTCTGAACCGTGGTCGATGAACCGGTCTCGGCAAAACACCGATAGACCTGCTCGTAGGCGGCCCCTGCGGCGAGGAATCCAGTGGCGGGAAAGATCGCCAGCCGATAGCCGATCGATTGCAGTTCCTCTCGCGACAGCACGGGGGTCCGGCCGCCCTCGACCATGTTGGCGAGGCAGGGAAGATCGAAGGTCTCGCAGATCTTGCGCATCTCTTCGAGCGATTCGGGACTCTCGACAAACAGCACATCGGCGCCGGCGCGTGCGTAACGCTCGGCCCTGCGCAGCGCCTCATCGAGGCCCAGACTGGTGCGCGCGTCGGTACGAGCGATCACGAGAAAATTTCTGTCTTCGCGAGTCTCCACCGCGACGCGGATGCGATCGACCATGGTCTCGACCGGGACCACGCGGCGACCCAACATATGACCGCATTTCTTGGGGAACTCCTGGTCCTCGATCTGGATCATGCAGGCACCCGCGAGCTCATAGCCCCGCACGGTGTTCATCACATTGAGCAGGCCCCCAAAGCCAGTGTCGGCATCGCAGATCATGGGGGTGCTGGTGATGGCCGCAAAGCGTCCGACCCGATCCACCATTTCGGTGTAGCCGGCAATGCCGGCATCGGGCATGCCCAGATAGGAGGCCACTGTCCCGTATCCGGTCATGTACAGGGCGTCGAACCCCATCCGGTCGGCCATCTTGGCCGAGATCATTTCGTAGACACCGGGCGCAATCACGATCGGTCCCTGTGCGAGTCGCTGGCTCAGGCGCGCGCGGCGCGCCGAAAAGGGAATGCGCGACAGACCTCTGTAATGGGTCTCTTGGGGAGCGGGCGTGTTGTGTTCGGGCTGGGGCGAAGCATGCATGGTGTCGGTTCCTTCTGGGAGCGAAAGTCGAACTTATCACAGCGCCGCCCCGAGGCGAGGTCGCGCGGCGCTCGCGGCAAATTGCAATATCCGGGATGATGCAGCCCCTGGCAGGATCGACGAGCGTGCTGACTCAGGTGGCGAGTCGGGCGTCTCGCGGGATGCGCGGCGCCTGCCGGGTGTGGTGTTGGACCTTGGTCAAAACAGTTGGAGAAAGGGTGATGAGTCAGGAAACGGTACAGATCGCTCGGGTCGAACCGCTCAGCGTCCAGGTGACCGCGCGAACGACTTGGGTGTTTGTCGTGATCAGTGATCGATCGGGCATGCAGGGCTTGGGTGAGGCCACCCTGGAGGGTCAGTCCGACGAGGTGCTTGCGGCCATTCGACGCCATGGCGAGTCTCTGCTGGGCGCAGCCTTCCGACACGGTAGCGAGGCGGCTCGGTGGACGGTCGCCCGACTCGACGACGATAGTGGATTGATCGAGGCGGCTGCGCTCAGCGCAATCGAACAGGCGCTGCAGGATCTGCTGGCCCGTGCGAGGGGCGAGCGACTGGCGGAGGCCCTCGGATGCGTGCTGCGTGATCCGGTGCCCATGTATGCGAACATCAACCGAGGTACGACGACGCGTCAGCCGGGTCAGTTTGCCGAGCGCGCCGTGCGGGCCGCGCGGCAGGGCTTTGCCGGGGTGAAGCTCGCCCCGTTCGATGGCCTCACGCCTGCGGCCTGCGCGACACTCGAGGGGCGGCGCCTCATTGACGCGGGGCTTGCGCGCATTGCCGCAACGCGCGAGGCCCTGGATGCGGACGGGTTCTCGGACCAGTCCCTGATGGTCGATTGTCACTGGCGGTTTTCCATGGAGGCCGCTCGCGCAATGGTGGGCGAGTTGGCCCGCCTGCGCGTTGACTGGTACGAGTGTCCCTTGCCCGAGACGCCTGAGCACTTCGCCGATCTCCGTGCGTTGCGCGCGCTCGCCAACGAGCGTGGCATGCGTCTGGCGGGGGCGGAATTGATGATCGGCCTGCCGGGTTTCCTGCCGCTGCTTCGGGCGGGTCTGTACGACGTCGTGATGCCCGACGTGAAATACGCGGGCGGGCTCGAGGAAACCTTGCGGATTGCCGCTGCCTGCGTCCGTCATGGAACCGCCTGTTCGCCGCACAATCCCAGCGGTCCGATCTGCCACGCCCACAGTCTGCACGTGGCGAGCGTGATGCCGAACATGCCCTTGCTGGAAGTGCAGTTCGAGGAAACGCCGCGGTTTGCAGAGATCGTCGACGCGAATCTGCCGCAATTCGAGGGCGGTGCCAGTGCGTTGCCCAAAGCGCTGGGCCTGGGGGTCAGGCTCCTCGATTTGGCGAGCGGCCCCACCTTCTAGGACAATGTGCCCGTTTGTCGCGGGTGCATTGAGACTCGTCGAGCCTGACGGTTCCCGTCGAAATCTGAGGAGAGGATTGATGAAACAGTTTCTGTCACGTCGCGGCATGGTCTTGGCCGCGACCACCGGTATCTTGACCGCCGCGTATCCGACTGCAGGTGTCCTGGCACAGGACGCCGCCTGGCCCAGCCGCACGGTCCGAATCGTTGTGCCGTTTGCGCCCGGAGGCAGCGCCGACGTGGCCGCGCGTTTCCTCGCGCCGCGCCTATCCGCCAAGTTGGGCCAACAGGTCGTCGTCGAGAATCGTCCTGGAGCAGGTGGCACCCTGGCCGTGGGACAGGTCGCGAAGGGTCCGTCCGATGGCCACACGGTATTGCTTGCTGCGGCGGGCGCCTTGACGATCAGCCCCCACCTCATGAAAGGCCTTCCCTACGACCCCATGAAGGATCTCGCACCGATCTCGGGTTTTGCCCGGATTCCTCTGGTGCTGATCGCCAATGCCTCGGTTCCGGCGAGCACCCCGGCGGATCTCATCAGGCTGATCAAGTCGCAGCCGGGTCGCTTCAGTTATGCGACTACGGGCAATGGATCGGCCATGCATCTCGCGGGCGAGAGCTTCAAGGCGCTCACGGAGAGTTTCATTGTTCACATTCCCTATCGGGGCAGTGCGCCTGCGGTGGCCGCGGTGATGGGTGGAGAGGTCGAATTCGGCATCGTCGACCTGACCAGCGTGGTGGGTCGGGCCGATTCCGGGCGCTTCCGTACGGTCGCGCTGATGGGCAAGGACCGTTCATCCCTCGCTCCCGCAGTGCCGACGCTTGCCGAGGCCGGTGTCAAAGAGATGGATGTGAGCGGCTGGTTTGGGCTCTTTGGGCCCCCCAGCATGCCGGCTGCGGTCGTTCGGCGCCTGAACGCCGAGGTCACCGCGCAATTGCAGATGGAGGATCTCAAGGACCGTTTCAAGGCCGTGGGCATCGAATCGATGCCGACCACGCCAGAGGCCCTTGCCGCCTTCATGAAACGCGAGCACACCGGTTTTGGCGAAGTGATTCGCAGGGCTGACATCCGCACAGAGTGATTGCGCGCCCGCGCAAGGCGATCGACGGAGCACCGACGAAATGAAAGTGATCGACATCCACACCCACATGTTCACGCAGAGCTGGCTCGACCTGCTCAAGGCCCGGGGCGGCGAATTCAACATTCAAATCCGCCCCGACGGCAAGCAGGAGATATTTCGCGGGAAGACCCCAGTGGTCATCCCACAGATCGGGCACTTTGACTACGAACTGCGCATTCGGGAAATGGATCGGTTTGGCATTGATCTGTCGATCGTTTCGCTGACCTGCCCCAACGTCTATTGGGGCGACGGCGAAACCAGCGAGCTGGCTGCCCGTGAGTCGAATGACTCAATGCAGGCCGCGCAAGCCCGCTGGCCCGACCGCATCCGCTGGTTTACTTCCTTGCCCTGGGAGTATCCCGATCGGGCGATCCGCGAATTGGAGCGCAGCTGTGCCAATGGTGCAGTGGGGGTGATGGTGCTGGGCAATATTGCCGGCAAGAGTCTGACCGACCCGATGTTTGAGCCGGTCTGGGCCGCAATCGATCAGCGTGCGCTGCCGGTGCTCGTGCACCCGACCGATCCCCTTGGGGCCGAGGCGATGGGTATCGCGCCACACAATCTTTTCTGGTCGGTGGGCTTTACGTATGACACCACGCTTGCCGTCGCGAAGATGATCTTCAGCGGTTTCTTTGATCGATTCCCCAACCTGAAGCTGATCGCCTCCCACGGCGGCGGGATGTTGCCCTATCTGGTGGGGCGTTTCGAGATGGGGGATCGGGTCGAGTTTGATCACCTGCGCGAAATCAAGCGCAAGCCCACCGATTACCTCCGCCACATCTATTACGACAGCATCACGTACGACCTGAAGCCCTTGCGCTACCTGATCGATGTCGTTGGGACCTCGCAGGTCATGCTGGGCACCGACTGGCCGCATCGTGTTCATGAAGCGGATGCGGCGGTCTCGCGCCTTGATGCGTTGGCAGATTCGGACCGGAGGGCGATCGCAGGTGAAAACGCGCGCCGGCTGTTCGGGATCTGAGCATGCTCAACCCCGAAGGCCGTGTCATTCTCGTGTCAGGCTCCAGTCGGGGCATCGGTCAGGCGATCGCTGACCGACTGCTCCGTTCCGGTTTTATCGTCAGCGCCGGTCTCAGGCGCCCTGGCGCAGCACCCGCCCACCCGCGGCTGACCGCTTATGCCTACGACGCGGATCATGATGACAGCGCCCGGCAATGGGTCGCGGGCACGATCCGCGACTTCGGTCGAATCGATGGGCTGGTCAATGCGGCCGGCATCCTCAAGAAGACGCCCCTCATCGATTCCGAGCAGGCCGAACTCTTCGATGCCATGGATCGGATGTGGCAGGTCAATGTCAAGGGCCCGGTTGCGCTGGTGCGTGCGGCCTGGCCTCATTTGATCGCCTGCGGAGAAGGCAGGGTGGTGAACGTCTCGTCGCTGTCAGGCAAGCGAATCCGGATAGATACGGTCGCCTACTCGATGAGCAAATATGCGCTGATGGCTCTGCACCATGACATTCGCCGCATCGGCTGGCCGCACGGCATTCGGGCGACGGCGCTCTGCCCGGGCGCGGTCAACACGGCCATGCATGATGCGCTCGACCCGTCCTCCAAAGCGCAAATCACTCAGCCCGAGGACCTCGCGGAACTCGTCGATGTGGCCTTGCGCTTGCCGAACAACGCCTCGGTTGCCGAGATACTGGTGAATTGGCAGCACGAGGCGATGTTCTGAACGAAACCGCAGCGCCTCGCGCGCTGCTCCCGAGTCAGCGATCGAAACCGCAGCGCCTCGCCAGATCGTCCTGCTCGGCTGAAACCAGCAGTCCGATGAAGGCGTTCGCCTGCTCCGGGTGCTGTGATCGTGCTGAAACGGCGGCGCTGTAGACCGTCGAGAGTTCGAATTGCGTCGGCAGTGCGCCCACCAGTTGGGCACCTTGGGTGAACAGGATTTCGCTTGCCTGGGTGATGCCGATGGCGCCGGTGTCACCGGAGGCGACCATTTCGCGCATGGCGGTCGCTCCATTGGGATACATCCTGATCCTGTCTTCGACACGTCCACGGATGCCCAGCGCATTCAGCACCTTAGCAACATGTTGCCCGGCGGTCGACTTCAGCATGTCGGGTACCCAGATGCTCGTGGCCGCTTCAATGGCAGCGGCCAGCCCCTCGGAGGTGCTGACTTCGGGTTTCGCGGCGCCCTGCGGCACGGCG
>JBIKTA010000180.1:0-5672 GCA_044348315.1 Burkholderiaceae bacterium
GCTTCGGCGATCGTTTGTATCGCATACGTGATGGCCGCCATGCCGGAGGCGAGCGCGAGCGCCGCGATGCCGCCCTCCAGGGCCGCGACGCGCTTTTCGAGCACGTCCTGAGTCGGATTCATGATCCGGGTGTAGATGTTCCCTGCGACCTTGAGGTCAAACAGATCGGCACCGTGCTGCGCGCTGTCGAACGCGTAGGCCACCGTCTGATACATCGGGACCGCGACCGCCTTTGTGGTCGGGTCAGGGCTGTAGCCGGCGTGGACGGCAAGGGTCTCAATTCTCATGGCGAAGTCTCCGTTCGGAAGTCGGTCTGAAAAGATGGACTATGCCAGAGCGAGCGATATCGCCTCGCTGGGCGGCCGCCCGGGCAGTCGTCCAGCAAGCGATCAGGCCGCCGATCAACGAGGGCGTAGCGAATGTCCGGCGGGTTGGGCCCCCTCCAGCCAAGCCGGCCGCACCGTTTCAGCGATCGGGCAGCCCAGCGCCTTGATCGTCACCTTGAGGAGCGCGTCTCGCATGGGTGTCGCATCCTCGTTCGAGGCTGTGAGCGAGTCGATCAGCTCCGCGTGCGCGGCGTGCGCCTCGGCGTAGAGTGCCTGCTCGTCAACGGTCGCGATTCGGCCCTGATCAATGACCACGCGGCCGTCGATCAGGACCAGTTCGATCGCGGCACCTTTCTCGCCGTACACCAACTGGCGAACCGGGTCATTGAGCGGGGTGAATGCAGGCGAATCAATTCGATAGGCCACCAGGTCCGCTGTGGCACCCTCGCGCAGCTCTCCAGTCGGCAGGCCGAGAGCCTGGGCACCCCCACGAGTTGCGGCTTTCAGCACATCCGACGCGGTCAGCCATCGATCGTGCTCGGGGAAGCGGAGCTTGGACAGCGTAGCTCCGAAGGCGAGCGTCGAGAGCATGTGACTGCCAAACAGGATCCCGTGGCCGTCGCTGCCCATCGAGACGTTGATCCCGGCATCGAGGCATTCGCGTACGGGGGCAAGACCGGACCCGATTACGGCGTTGCTGAAGGGGTTGTGTTGGACCGTCGCACCGCGATCGGCAATGCGCGCGATATCGTCGGCGGAGAGCCAGGTTGCATGGATCAGACTGGTTCTGGGTTTGAGAAAGCCCAGCCTGTCGAGATGCGCGACCAGACTTTCTCCGTAAAACTCCTGGGCGGTGACCAGTTGAAGGCGAGTCTCCTGGCAATGGGTGATCGCCGGCAGGTCGAGTTTGTCGGCCATGCGCCGGCAGCGTTTCAGGAAATCATCCGTACAACGATGGGGCGCGGAAGGCGCCACCAATACGCCGACTCGATGGGTGCGAGGATGCCGCCGGCGGGCGAGATCTTCGACCAGACGCAGCAGCGCGTCGCCATCAGGTCGGGGCAGAGCGCGCAGACCCGCGAGCAGTTCGGGATCGAAGCATTCGTCGACGAAAGGGTAACTGTCGACCACGGCCTTGTCGATCATCGAAAATCCGACCAGCGCGCGCAGTCCTGAGTCCTCCCAGGCCTGAAACGCGGCGTCGATCTGGCCAGGCGTCATGCCCTGGCCCAGGCTCATGTCATCGACCACGGTGGTGGTGCCCGATCGCAGCGCCTCGAGGGCAACCACCATTGTTCGCAGGTAAACCTGGCGCTCGGTGAGCGGCACGGCCCTGCGGGGCCGAAGATAGGCCATCGCCATCTCGAGTGGCAGATTTTCGATACAGCCTTTCTGCCAGGTGTCCCAGGCGTGCAGGTGCCCATTGATGAGACCCGGCGTAACCAGCATCCGGCTGGCGTCGATGCGGCGCTCGACCTCGAGACCTGCCAGGGCGCCCGAATCGACGATGCGCGCAATGCGAGGGCCGTCGATCAGGATGTCGCGTCTGGCCGCGGTGAACCCTTGTTCAGCGGGGAGCAGGCAAAGAGCATTTTGGATGAGGAGGGTCGAAGGCATTGGGGGTGGCCTGTGTGGGGCAATAGGTTTTTCGTCTGCCGAGGATACGGGCGTTTGCGGCGCTGCGTCATCTTTGGTCGACTAGAATTCTCCCCATGCTCGGAAAAATCTTTTGGTGCGCCTGCGCCCTGATGCTCATATTCGTCCTGCCGCCCACGGGTGGATGGCTCGAGGAATATCAGACCGGTTACGTCTGGGGTAAAGCGCAGATTTCGATGATTTACGCATCGCTCACTGCATTCGGGACGATTGCCTACCCGCGCCGCTCCTGGCTGGTGGTCATCGTTCTGTGCCTGTTGGCAATGCTGACCGAATTGCTCCAGGCCCTCGCGCCGTGGCTGCGGAGCGACTTGTACGACATTCTTGCGGCATTTACCGGAATCACGGTGATGAGGGTCTTCTGGGCGGTTGTGTTCAAGCGTTGATCTTCGGTTCAATGTGAGGATCTTCCGGTTTTCGACCGTTCGTGCCCCTCGGAGAGGCCAGGCGAAGTGGCTATGACGTAGAATTCACACACCCAAGTTTGCAACGGTCGGTTGTCGTTACGGTTCTCCCGACCTGCGTTTCTTCCCACGCCCACAACCTAGATCCAGCACGTGCCTTCTTCTATTCATTGGCGAATCGATCGCTTGGCAGCGCTCGCTCTGGCGTCCTGCCTGGGGGTCGGCTTTGCGATGGGGCCGGTGGTGCAGGCGCAGGAGCCTCCGCTCCGGGGCGCATCCAGTGCAGCGTCCCTGGATGCGCCTTATTCGCTGGGTCGACTGATCCGCCAGTCGCTTACCGAAAATCCCAATATTCAGGCCCGTCTGGGCGAATTACGGGCGGCGGGTTTCGATCTGGAGGGGGCACAGTGGGCGCGTTTTCCCTCTCTGACCGGCGAAGTCCAGGCAAGCGAGAACGCCCAGGCGGTCCTGCAACTGCAGCAGCCGCTTTGGACGGGCGGGCGGATCGATAGTCAGATTGGCTTGGCAACTGAAAACCGCGAAGCTGCGGTCGCGTCGGTGCGTGAGGCCGAGCAGCAGGTGCTCCTGCAGGTGGGTGTCGGTTTTTTCGAGATACTGAGGCTCGAGGCGCGTATTGGCATCGCCGTGGAAAATGTCGCCGAGCATCGCCGGCTGCTGGAGATGATTCAGCGTAGGGTCCGTGCCGAAGTCAGTCCAATCGCGGACGAGACGCTGGCCGCATCCCGAATGCAGCAGGCGATTTCCGAGCGTCTACAGTTTGAACGGGCCCTTGAGGCCGCACGTGTCAACCTCGAGCAGGCGAGCGGTGCGACGCTGCGAGCGGGATTGACGCCACCTGAGCGACTGCCTGCGTTGCCGCAGGATGAGCGCGAGGCCATTGAGTCCGCGCTCGGGCACTCGGGCGAGCGCGAGCGGCTCAAGATTCTGATCCGCGCAGCACGCGCTCAGGTCGAGGTCGCTCGGGCGAACACCAAGCCGGTCATCTTCGCGGCAGTCCGTCAGCAGATCGGATCCCTGCAATTAGGACAGGACCGCACCCTCGCATTCGTGGGGATGGAATTCAGGCCTGGACCCGGCCTGTCGGTGCTGAGTGCGGCCGAGGCAGCCGTCTCGAGGGTCGCGACGGCAGAGCAGGCTGTGCTCACCCACGAGCGGCAGTTGCTGTTGCAGGTCAGAAGTGCCTGGGCGGAGCTCCTTGCCCAGCGTCAGCAGCTTGATCCGGTGCGCCGGATCGCACGAGCGAGCGACGAGGTCGTTGCCTCTTACCTTCGACAGTACCAGGTCGGACGCAAGACTTGGCTCGATGTGCTGAACGCCCAGCGCGAGTCGACGCAGGCGCGCTACGCGCTCGCCGATCTCGACTGGGGCATACAGGCCGTGCACATGCGCTTGTTGCTTTTGAGCGGCGGGGTCGATGCCCGCTCGGTCGATTCTCTTGGGCCCTGAAACGATGAATGCTGCAACCATGCCCGAGGGCGGTTCGTCCCCTATGACTGACGCGGGAGTGCTGCCACCTTCTGCTGGCGCCCCCCCCACGGCCGAGCCTGAACTGCCGCCTGACGAAGCACTGGCCGCTCTGCTGTCGCGACTGGCTGGCCTTCAGGGCCAGGCCGTTCCGTCCCATCGCTTCGGGATGCTCGTCAAGTCTGCCGACGGCCTGCCGATGGCCTCCCTGGATCGCAAGACGCGCGCGCTCGAATGGTGGCGAGCCCGCTTTGTGCAGGCCGACTGCCGTGAGGTATCACCCGGGCGTTTTTCGCGCGGTGACGTGCCGGCGCTGTGGTTCTCGAAGGATGCCGAGACTGCCCTGCTCATTCGCGGCGTGCTGGGAGGCGGTTCGCTCGCTGTGGAGGATGCCGAGGGCGGCACCATGACCCTGACTGCCGAGCAGGCGGCAGTGGGCAGCATCCTGGTCTTGCCGGTCACCTCGGCGGCGCCGGGCGAGGCGGGCGCACCCAACCGCACGGCGGCCGAATGGTTTGCGTTTGCCATCCGCCGACACCGGCGGGTTTTTTTCGATGCAGTATTTGCGACGTTCGTGGTCAGCGCGATCGGGCTGGTTTCGGCCCTCTACACGATGCAGGTCTACGACCGGGTGGTTCCGACCAAGGGCTATGCGACCCTGTGGGTGCTGACCATCGGCGTTGCAATCGCGATCATCCTCGAGTTGACGCTCAAGCAGGTGAGGGCGGTGATGGTCGATCGGGCCTGCAAGCTCATCGACCAGGAGCTTTCAGCGATCTTCTTTGGCAAGGCGCTGGACATTCGTCTCGATGCGCGGCCGCGTACCGTGGGTACCTTTGCCTCACAGATCCGGCATTTTGAGTCCGTCCGCAACTTCATGACTTCTTCGACGCTCTTCATCCTTGCGGACGTCCCCTTTGCGCTGTTTTTCATTGGCGTGATCGCGCTGCTCGCCGGTCCGGTGGCGCTGGTGCCCTTGATCATGGTGCCGGTTGCCGTGTTTGCGGGGATGGTCTTCCGTGGGCCGATTGAGCGCGCCACCAACGAGCACATGACCGAATCCAACCGCAAGAACGGTCTCCTCATCGAGGCGGTGGATGGTATCGAATCCATCAAGGCGGCCGCAGGCGAGTGGAAACTGCTGGACCGCTGGCGTGCGCTCACTGCGACAATCGCTGCGTCCGAGCTCAGGGTCCGCATGCTGTCCACTTTTTCGACCAATCTCGCTCAGACCATTCAGCAGGTGAGTTACGTTGCGCTGATCGCGGCCGGGGCCTACGCTATCTCATCGGGTTCGCTGACCATGGGTGCGCTGATCGCCTGCTCGATCGTCTCGGGTCGTGCGCTCGCGCCCATGGCCCAGATTCCAAACCTGATCGTCCAGTGGAAGCACGCCAAGATCGCGCTCAAGTCGCTCGATGCCATCATGGCCATGCCAGGTGATCGCCAGCCCGACCAGCGTCTGGTGGTCCCGCAGCAGTGTCGCGGTGACCTGCGCCTCGATCAGGTCCGCTTTGCCTACGGCAAGGACAGGCCCGTTCTCGATCTGCCGACTCTGGCCATTGTCCCCGGTGAGCGTATCGCCATTCTCGGTGCGGTCGGGTCGGGCAAATCGACGCTCATCAAGCTGCTCTCGGGCCTCTACCGACCGAGCGAAGGCACCGTCTACATTGATGGGGTCGACGTCACGCACCTGGCGCCCGAATTTGTCCGTGAGCATGTCGGGTATCTGCCCCAGGACGTTCGGCTTTTCAATGGCAGTCTGCGCGAGAACCTCACCATGGGGCTACCCAGCCCGAGC
>JBIKTA010000181.1:0-5668 GCA_044348315.1 Burkholderiaceae bacterium
CGTGGGCCCAAGATATTCGACATGGTCGATATCAATCGAGGTCACGATTGCACAGTCGGCATCGACCAGATTCACCGCATCCAGGCGGCCACCGAGTCCGACCTCGAGAATCATCACATCGGGACGGCATCGGGCGAAACACACCAGCACCGCAAGCGTCGTAAATTCAAAATAGGTGAGCGAAATCTCGCCGCGTGCAGCCTCGACCTGTTCAAAGGCTGCGATCAGGTCTGCGCTCGCAACCGGCACGCCATCGATACGGGCTCGCTCATTGAAATGCACCAGATGCGGAGAGGTGTAGAGGCAAACACGATAACCGGCTGCCCTGAGGATTGAATCGAGATGCGCGCAGGTCGAGCCCTTGCCGTTGGTGCCCCCCACCGTGATGACGACGGCCTCGAGTCCGAGCGCAAGTCGGGCAGCGACCGCCCTCACCCGTTCGAGACCCAGTTCAATCGACTTGGGGTGCAGCGCCTCGATCCGCTCGAGCCACTCCGAAAGCTGCCGATCGCCCAAAGCGTTCAGGAGACAGCCTCGCTCGGCTGCCTCAGCATCAGGGCAAGCAGGCGGGCGATCTCCTCTCGCATGACCCGCCGATCGACGATCATGTCGATCGCCCCCTTGGCAAGCAAAAACTCGGCCCGCTGAAAACCCTCAGGAAGTTTTTCGCGAACCGTCTGCTCGATCACCCGCGGACCGGCAAAGCCGATCAGCGCTTTGGGTTCAGCCATCACCACATCGCCCAGAAAACAGAAACTGGCTGACACACCTCCCATCGTCGGGTCGGTCAGCACCGAGATGTAAGGCAACCTCAGTTCGCCCAGCCGAGACAAGGCCGCAGTGGTCTTGGCCATCTGCATCAGCGACAGCAGGCCCTCCTGCATCCGCGCACCACCCGAGGCCGCCACCGATATGAAGGGCATACGCTGGTCGAGCGCTGCCTGAACGCCGCGCGCAAACCGCTCACCCACCACCGACCCCATCGATCCGCCCATGAACTCGAACTCGAAACAGGCCACGACCGCGGGAATCGAGCGAATCGCCCCCGACATCACCAGCAGCGCATCGCTCTCCCCGGTTGCCTTCGTCGCTTCGGAGAGCCGGTCCGGGTACTTGCGGCTATCGCGAAATTTCAGCGCATCGACCGGCAACACCTCCTGACCGATTTCCTGACGGCCGTCCGGATCAAGCAATAAATCAAGCCTGCGCCGCGCAGAGATCCTCAGATGGTGGGAACACTTTGGGCAAACATGCTGGTTGGCCTCAAGGTCGGCGGAATAGAGCACGGCATCGCAAGAGGGACACTTGACCCAAAGGCCTTCGGGAACTTTCTTGCCGCCCTCCGCCTGGCGCTTGATGCGCGGCGGCAGAAGCTTGTCGAGCCAGCTCATCAGTCCTGTTCCTGAGGCGTCGCGCGCACAACCGCCTGATCAATGGCGGTGCGAACCTCTCCGATGAAGGACGCTGCGCGCTCAGGGGCCAAGCCAGCATCCCCGTCGTCGAGGACCTGAATCATGCGGGTACCGATTATGACGGCATCGGCCACACTCGCGACGGCCGAGGCCGTCGCACCATCGCGTATCCCGAAGCCCACGCCAACGGGAAGTGCGGTGCGTGACTTGATGTGACCGACCCTTCGGACGACATCATCGATGTCCAGGTTGCCGCCCGTGATGCCGCGCAGCGACACGTAATAAACATAGCCGCTCGCGAGTGACAAGACCTGATCGATCCGGGCATCGGCCGTGGTGGGGGCCAGCAAGAAGATCGGATCGATCCCCTGGGCGCTCGCCAGACGGGCAAATTCCTGGCTCTCCTCAGGCGGATAGTCCACCACGATCAGCCCGTCGACCCCGGCTGCGGCCGCCCGGTCGATGAACGCTGCAGCGCCCATGCGCTCAATCGGGTTGGCGTAGCCCATCAGCACGACCGGGGTCAATTGGTCGCGCTCGCGAAACTGCGCGACCTGTTCGAGCACATCCCGCAGGCCTACACCATTGACTAGCGCCCGCTCGCTCGAACGCTGGATCGCGGGGCCGTCTGCCATCGGATCGGAGAACGGAACGCCCAGTTCGATGATGTCGGCACCGGCCGCAGCGACCGCATGCATGACGGGGACCGTCGAATCGCGAGCGGGAAATCCGGCCGTAAAAAATGGAATCAGTGCCTTGCGGCCCGATGCGGCAAGACGTGCAAAACAATCCTGAATGCGCGCGCCCATGTCAGAACCCAAGTCCGGCGCGCTGCGCAACCGTATGCATGTCCTTGTCCCCTCGGCCCGACAAGTTGACCAGCAGAACCGTCTCGCGAGGCAGACTCGGCGCCATCCGCGCAGCATGAGCAATAGCGTGGCTCGACTCGAGTGCCGGAATGATGCCCTCGATACGACAACAATCATGGAATGCGGCGAGCGTTTCGCTGTCGTCGACCCAGACGTACTCCGCTCGTCCGGAGTCCTTGAGCCAGGCATGCTCGGGCCCCACCCCAGGGTAATCGAGACCGGCTGATACCGAATGGGTATCGATGATCTGGCCGTTTTCATCCTGGAGAAGATAGGTCCGGTTGCCGTGCAGCACGCCGGGCGTGCCCGCTGTCAGCGAGGCGGCATGACGACCTGAGGCAATGCCCTCCCCGCCTGCCTCGACGCCCACCAGACGCACACCGGGCACATCGATATAGGGATGGAAGATCCCGATCGCATTGGAGCCGCCGCCGACGCACGCGATCACGTAGTCGGGCTGTCGTCCGACCATCTCGGGCATCTGGGTCAGACACTCACGCCCGACCACTGCGTTGAAATCCCGAACCATCATCGGGTAGGGATGAGGGCCCGCGACCGTGCCGATGATGTAGAAGGTCTCGTCCACGTAGCTCACCCAGTCACGCATCGCTTCGTTGAGCGCGTCCTTGAGCGTACGCGAGCCCGATTCGACCGGCACGACGGTCGCGCCCAGCAGCTTCATTCGATAGACGTTCTGCGCCTGGCGCGCCACGTCGTCCACGCCCATGTAGACGATGCACTCCATGCCAAACCGGGCGGCCACCGTCGCCGTCGCGACGCCATGCTGACCGGCGCCGGTCTCGGCGATCACCCGCTTCTTGCCCATGCGGCGGGCCAGCAAGGCTTGCCCCATGGTGTTGTTGATCTTGTGCGCGCCGGTGTGATTGAGGTCTTCGCGCTTGAAATAGATCTGGGCACCGCCGAGCTTCTCAGACCACCTGCGGGCGTGATAGATCGGACTGGGCCGACCGACAAAATGTTTCAGTTCGCTTTCAAGCTCCGCGACGAACTCCGGGTCCTTGCGATAGTGATCGTAGGCCGCACGCAAATCGTCGAGCGCGCCGATCAGGGTCTCGGAGACGAAGACGCCGCCGTAGGGACCGAAATGGCCGCCGGCGTCGGGAAAATCATAAGGTTTCATGGCTGCTTCAATGGCTGGGTGGACGGTGTGGTCATCGCTCAATGGGGAGCGCTCGCTCGCCCCACGTCGGCTCGAAGAACGGCGTCAACGAAGGCCTCCATGCGGGCGCCATCCTTGCAGCGTGGTTCGGACCCCTGGATGCCGCTCGATACATCGACCGCGAAAGGTCGTACCTGAGCGATCGCATCACCCACCGACACCGGGTCAAGACCACCCGAGAGGATGATCGGGCAAGTGCGTCGATCGGGAATCCAGGACCAATCAAAGGACTGCCCGCTACCACCGTAACCCGAGTGAAACGAATCGACAAGAAAGGCCTCGGCATCGGGAAAAAGAGCGACGGATTCTAGCAAATCACCCGGTCCACGCATCCTGATCGCACGCCACCACGGCCGATCGCCCGCCAGGCTGCTGCAGGCTCCCGGCGTTTCATCGCCATGAAACTGCAGCACGTCCAGGCCCACTGCCGCCCGGGTCGCCTGAACCTGCTCGGGAGACGCGTTGACAAACAAACCGACCGCACTCACCCAGGAAGGAAGACGCACGCGCAAAGCGCGAGCCTCATCCAGCCCAAGCGCGCGGGGGCTGCGAGGATAAAAAACGAACCCGACCGCATCGACGCCCAGCGCCACCGCAGTGTCGACGTCCTGGGCTCGGACAAGACCGCAAAATTTGATACGGGTTCTCAAGCTGTCGGACCTGAATGAAGGAATTGAGGCCAAGAAGGCAGGGCGAAACGTCGATCGTACTCCACCCCCTCGAAAAATAGCCCTGCCGCATCGAATGTCGGTGCCGAGAGACGGCGATCGCGAGCGACCAGCACGTCCCTCAGCCAGCGGACCGGGCGCTGCCCCGCGCCCACCATGACCAGTGCGCCAACGATGTTGCGAACCATGTGATGCAAGAAGGCGTTGCCGACGATCCGAATCTGCAGGAGTTGCCCGCTTCCAGATGGGGTGCCAGGAAAACCCTGGCCCCCGACCTGATCATCGTCGAGTCGCTCAACGATGATCGATTCAATTCGGCGAATGGGGCTGCGGGCCTGGCACTGAGCCGCACGGAAGGCAGAAAAATCATGCTCACCAATCAGAACGGCAGCGGCATCGCCCATCGCGGATCGATCAAGGCCACGATGGGTCCAGCCGACGCGGCCGGACAGCAGCGGCTCGCGCGTCGGCGCGCTGAGCAGCAGATAGCGGTAAGAGCGCCTGAGCGCCCCGTAGCGGGCATGAAAGCCAGGATCGACCAATGCCGCGTGACGGACGGCGATGGCCGGCGGAAGATGCGCATTGACCCCCCGAACCCAGGCCGAAAGGGGACGCTTGCAGTCGACGTCGAAATGCACGACCTGTCGCTCGGCATGAACGCCAGCGTCGGTTCTCCCAGCGCACACGGTCTTCGAACGCTGGCCGGCGATCTGGGCCAACGCGGACTCGAGGCAATCCTGCGCGGTCTTGCCACCTGGCTGAGTCTGCCAGCCTTCGAAACTCGATCCATCGTAGGATACGACCAGCGCGATACGCTCGAGGCCCTGGGCTCGCTGATCGCCCCGAGTCGACTCAACCTGTGAGACGTTCACCCGGTCCGGACCAGCTGATTCAACAAGCGCTGGGCGGTCCTGCGCTGCCCCTCGTCGCCATCGATCAGCGTTTGCGCCAAGAGCTGACGCGCGCGGGGCTCGTCGCCCAGATCCATGTAGGCCGCGGCCAACTCCAGTCGGGCAGCCACCTGTTGCTTGACCACGGCGGCAAGGCCAGAGGACATAGCAGACAGCGACGCGGGGTCCCTGTTCAGGCTGCTACCGGGGCCGGCGCCGACCCCGCGCGGGGTCGGCTTGAGCATGGGCGCAACGGCCTCCTGCGGCTCGGCAGCAGGCCCGATCAGAGGCTCCTTGAGATCGAGTGAGGGCAATTCGAATCGCCCGCCAATTGCGCGCTCGAGGTCCGATTGTCCGGACGGCGTGGACGGCCGCGGACCAGGCCCTGCCGGCCGGACTTGATTCTGCGGCGGGGTCGGGTTCTCGGCCAACTGCTCGGTCGGCCCGGCTTGGGCGGGCTCCTGCGCGGGGGGCTCGGTCCTCAGCAAAGACTCGAGCTCGGGATCCCTACGGACGGGAAGCGACTTTGGCTGGGGTTTCCGGGCGGAAGCAGGAGGACCCCCAAACACCATTCGAATGAGAATCCACGACACCAAGGCGACCACGATGATCAGGATCGCATAGGGACTGAATGGGTGATCGAATTGTG
>JBIKTA010000182.1:0-5658 GCA_044348315.1 Burkholderiaceae bacterium
ACGGCCTGGGCAGCTCAACTTTGCCATTCCCGGCGTGGGCAGCGTGGCGCACCTGGCCGGGGTCGAGCTCGAGCAGTCCTCTGGGTCAAAGTTCACCTACGTCTCGTATAAGGGCGGAGGCCCCGCCATCCTTGATCTGATGGGGGGTCAGGTCGATTTTTCGGTCAACGGCCTGCTCGCTTCCTTGCCTCATATCAAGAGCGGCAAGGTCCAAGTGCTCGCGGTGGCCACCAAGGAGCCGCACCCCGCATTGCCCGGCGTGCCCACGATCTCGCAGACGCTGCCGGGTCATGAGAGCGGCTCTCGCCAGGCGGTGCTGGCCCACGCTTCGGTACCGCCCGAAATCATTGCCAAATGGAATGCCGAGATCCAGCGGATCACCGCTCAACCCGAAATGAAGGAGCGACTTGCGGCGCTCGGGGCCATTCCCGAGTTCATGTCGCCGGGCGAGTTTCAGCAGTTGATTGTGGCCGAGCGCAAGCGCTGGGCCACAATCATCGAAAAAGGTCAGATCAAAGGCGAATGACGGGATGGAGATCGACGAAACGATTCATGTGCCGGCCGATGTCAGAACGGTCTGGTCACTCTTGTCCGACCCGCGTGCGGTGGTCGAATGCGTTGAAGGCGCGAGCCTTGGGGAGCAACTCGAAGACGGCTCCTACGACGCCCGGATGATCGTTCGATTTGGCCCGGCCAAGGTGGGATTTGGCGCGCGCGTGGCGATCGAGATGGATGAGCGGGCCCGCAGCGGTACGGTCGCCTCGCGGGGCAAGGACAGCCAGGGCGGGACCCGTTTTTCGGCCAGTACGGTCTTTCGGGTGCTGGCCCCCGAGGACGGGAATGGTTCGTCGATCCATATCCGGTCCAAGGTCGAGATCACTGGACGGCTCGCCTCCTTGATCGAGTCCGGGGCTTCGCTGGTGGTGAAGCGGATGACCCGGGATTTTTCAGAACGGCTGGCTGCGCGTTGCGCAGCCGCCCAACCCATTGCGGGCACCCCGGGACAGACTGTGGGGACATGATGTCAAACACAAGGATAGAGGCAGCCAGACGATGAAGGTCTATCAGCGATTGGCCCAGGCCTTTCAGGCCGAAGGCGTTACCGCCACATTCGGGATGATGGGCGACGGCAATATGTTTTGGGTGTCCGAGCTCCACAAGCTCGGGATCAAGGTGCATGAGGTGAGGCACGAAGGCGCAGGCCTCGGCATGGCCGACGGCTGGGCGCGTATCACTCGTACGCCAGGCGTGGCCACGGCGACCTGCGGGCCGGGCGTCACCCAGTTTGCGACTGGGCTGGTCACGGCCGCGCGGGCCCGCTCGCCCATTGTGGTGTTCTGTGGCGAACACCCGACCACCGACGACGAGTACATCCAGCACTTCGACCAGGCGCGGTTTGCCGCGGCCTGCGAGGCGGGGTTCGTGAGGCTCAGCTCGCCCGAGGCCACTGACGAGGTGGTCAGGAAGGCCTTCCAGATGGCCAAAATGGAAAGCCGTCCGGTGATGCTCAGCTGCCCGATGGACCTGCAGCAAAAGCCCTTCGAGGACGACGAGCCCTATCGGCCGACCGGTGAGTTGTTTGCGCGGGGCATGGTCCATCCGGATCCGCGTGCGCTCGAACAGGCGGCCGAGATGATTGCAGCGGCCGAGCGCCCGGTGATCATCGTTGGGCGGGGGGCCGAATGGTCGGGGGCGGGCGAGGCGATCCTGCGGATGGGCGAGCGGGTCGGTGCGTTGATTGCCACCTCCCTGATGGCCCGCACGTTTCTGAACGAGTGTGAATGGCACGCGGGCATTTCAGGGACTTACGCCTCACGCCCGGCGATTGCCCTCTTCGAGGAGGCCGATGTGGTGATCGGCGTGGGCGCGAGTCTCAACCGTTACACCACTGAGCACGGATACCAGTACCCCAACGCCCGCTTTGTCCAGATTGACCAGGAACCGCATGTGATGATGAGCGGTGCCCGATTCGCCCACTGCTACGTGCAGTCCGACGCCCGGGCGGGCGTCGAGGCGATCGATCGCATTCTGAGTGCCCGATCGGTCCAGTCGACCGGCTACCGCACGCCCGAGGTCAGGGCGAAGCTCGTGCGCCACAACATCGACCCGAAAGTCTTCCCGATCGATCCGGGCACAGTCGATCCCCGCGAGTCGGTGCTGCTGGTCGACGAGCTGGTCCCCCCGCATTTTGGCGTGCTCTCCGGCAGCGGCATGACCCCCGGCTTTGCCAACATGCTGATGACCCGCCGGCGCAGCCTCGTGCAGTCGGGGCATTTTTTCGGCTGCATCGGGCAGATGCTGCCCGCCGCAATCGGCGCAGTCGTTGCCACAAACAACAACCCGGCCGTGCTGCTCGATGGCGATGCGAGTTTCATGATGCATCTGGCCGAGTTCGAGACGGTGGTGCGATACGATCTGCCGCTCCTGGTCATTGTCATGAACAACGAATGCCTGGGCGCCGAGTACTATAAGCTCGATGCCAAGGCCATGGATGTCAATACCGCGGTCATTTCCTGCCCGGACCTCGGTGCGGTGGCCGTTGCCATGGGCGCCCGGGGCAAGCTCGTGCGCAGCAACGACGATCTGCGTGAGGCCGTGAGCGACTGGGTGGCCAGCCCTGGGCCGATGATCATCGACTTGCGGATCTCGCGCACCGTGCCCAGCGTACCCTACCGGCGCATTCATTACGGACTGGACGAATAGGCTTTCAACATGACGCGTATCACCGGAAGCCAGCTGGCGGCAGAGGCCCTCAAGCGAATTGGCGTGGATGACTTCTTTTTCCTGATGGGCGGGCCGATGAACAACCTGCTCCGGGCAGCGTTCAGTCGGGGCTTGCGTGGGATCGACGTGCGCCATGAGCAGGCGGCGGCCATGATGGCGCATGCCTATTCGCGGGTATCGAATCGGCCGGGCGTCTGCATGGGCGCCTCGGGTCCCGGGACGATCAACCTCACGACCGGCCTTGCGACCGCGCTGGTGGATTGCTGTCCGGTGGTCGCGTTGGGTGGCGCGAGCCCGGTGAGCGAGTTCGGGACGGGTGCCTTCCAGGAGATCGATCAGGTGGCCATCATGCGCCCGGTCACCAAGTGGGCCGAGCGTGTGTATGAGACGCATCGCATTCCCGAGATGATCGATCTCGCGTTTCGGCAAGCGATTTCAGGCCGTCCCGGCCCGGTCTATCTCGACCTGCCCGCCGACGTGCTGTATGAAGAGGTCGATGCCGATTCGGTCCGGTGGCCTGATCTGGCCCGGACGCTGCAGCGCGCCCGACCCCAGGGCGACCCCGCCTTGATCGAGGACACGATCAGGCTCCTCGAAAGCGCCGAGCGACCGGTCGTGCTCTCGGGCACGGGCGTGTTCTGGTCGGGTGCCGAGGGTCGGCTGCGGGAATGGCTCGATCTCACCGGCATGCCGATCTACACGACGCCGCAGGGTCGAGGCGTCCTGCCGGAGGATCATCCGCATGCGCTCTTGAATGCGCGTGCGAGCGCGCTTCGCGAGGCCGATTTCATCCTGGTGGTGGGCACCCGCCTCAATTACGTCTTCGGGCGAGGCTTGCCGCCGCGGATATCGGCCGGCGCGAAAATGGTGCGCATCGACATCGACCCGGTCGAGATCGGTTCCGGTCAGCGCGCCGATCTGGGCATCCTGGGGGATTGCGATGCCGTGCTGGGGCAGTTGATCGGCGCGGCCCGCGAGCGTATCTCGCCTGAGCGTTTCCGTGCCTGGCGCGAGCATCTGGGCCGTATCGACACCGAGAAGGGCGAGGCGCAGGAGCGTCGCATGGCAAGCGACAGTCAGCCCATCCACCCGTTACGACTCTGTCGCGAAGTCCGTGATTTCATCGACCGCGATGCGATTCTGGTCGTGGACGGGCAGGAGATCCTGAATTTTGCGCGCCAGTCGATCCCGACCTTCGTGCCCCGCCACCGGTTGAATTCCGGCACCTTCGGCACGATGGGCGT
Source organism: Burkholderiaceae bacterium (assembly GCA_044348315.1). GTDB lineage: Bacteria > Pseudomonadota > Gammaproteobacteria > Burkholderiales > Burkholderiaceae_E > SYIM01. The sequence continues at coordinate 3,969 of JBIKTA010000182.1, forward strand.
GGGCCTGCCGTTCGGATTGGGCGCCAAGGTGGCGAGCCCTGGCAAGCAGGTCGTCGTGCTCCATGGCGACGGATCGTTCGGCATCAACGGTCTCGAGCTCGACACCGCGATCCGGCACCGGATCCCGGTGCTGGTCGTCATCAGCCTCAACGGCGGCTGGACGGCGGACCCCGAGGGCAACAAGCCCGGTCGCGATCTCGGCTACACGCGTTTCGACCTGATTGCGCGCGACCTCGGGGGTCATGGCGAATTCGTCGAAAAGCCCGAGGACATTCGGCCGGCGCTCGAGCGTGCAGGGGCGGCGGTTGCGGCGGGTCAGACCGCGCTGGTCAATGTCGTCACCGATTCCAAGGCGCGCGCCACGACGACCAAGTTCACGCACACGATGACTTGAGGCGGCTGACTTGCTTGCCGCCCCGTCGGCTCCCGGCCCGCAGGCGGTGGGCCGGCCTCGTCTGTGGCGGACGGCTCGGGTGTCTCGACTCAGCCATGGCGTGTTCTTGGATGAGATGCGCTTCGTGGGCTCGGAGGCGGACCAGTGCCGTTTCTGCTAAAGTTTTGGAGCTCAAAACTCCAAATACGAAGCAAATATGGAACCGGTAGGGCGATTTCTCCGAGGGCCCAATGCCAGCTTCTTCCTGTTCGGGCCCCGTGGGACGGGCAAATCCACCTGGCTGCGCGAGGCGCATGCGGGATCGATCTGGGTCGATTTGCTCGACCCGGCCGCGCAGCGCCACTATCTGGCCCGCCCTGAGCGGCTTCGCGAACTCATCGACGGTCGTCCCGATGTCAACGATGTCGTGATCGACGAAATCCAGAAAGTACCGGGCTTGCTGGATGTCGTGCACGCGCTTTCGGAATCCGGCCGGCGACTGAGATTCGCCCTGACGGGTTCGAGTGCGCGCAAATTGCGGCGCGGTGCAGCCAATCTGCTCGCCGGGCGCCTGCTGGAGATGCGCATGCATCCTTTCATGGCGGCCGAGTTGGGTGAAGCCTTCGATCTGGCGCGCGCGCTCCAGATCGGCACGGTACCCCTCGTCTGGAATGCGCCGGACCCCGCGGCCGCTCTGCGTGCCTATGCGTCGCTCTATCTGCGCGAGGAGGTGCAGGCCGAGGCCCTCGTACGCGATATTGGCTCGTTTGCGCGATTCCTCGAGTCAATCAGTTTTTCGCAGGGCAGTCCGCTCAACCTCTCGGAGGTCGCCCGCGACTGTCAGGTAGGGCGTAAGACCGTTGAGGGCTATCTGGGCGTCTTGGAGGACCTTCTTCTATCGTTTCGGCTGCCCGTATTCAGCAAGCGCGCCAAGCGCCACCTCGTGGCTCACGAGAAGTTCTATTTCTTTGATACCGGGGTCTATCGATCCCTCCGGCCAACCGGGGTCCTGGACCGCCCCGAGGAAATTGGCGGGCTTGCACTTGAAGGCCTGGTCGCCCAGCATCTCCGGGCCTGGGTCGATTATCGCGTGGCGGGCGAATCGCTCGCCTACTGGCGCACCAAGTCCGGCACCGAGGTCGATTTCGTCGTCTACGGACCCGATGTATTCTGGGCGATCGAGGTCAAGCATTCAGACAGGGTGAGCGCCAGGGACCTGCGAGGACTACGCGCTTTTCGAGAGGATTATCCCGAAGCCACGGCCTGCCTCCTCCACATGGGTACCGAGCGCCTGGCGATCGACGGGATCCGGTGCAT
>JBIKTA010000183.1:0-5637 GCA_044348315.1 Burkholderiaceae bacterium
TGAACAGTTACGCCCGGAGGCCTCGGCCCACGATGCGTGAGGCCCGGTGCCGGACGGGGCGATACCCCGCGGTGGAGCGGGCGCCGGAGTCGATGCAGCATGCGAACCGGATGCGGGCGCAGGCGATAGACGCTCAGTGGCTCCGGATCATCGTGCCCACACCATGATCGGTCATGATCTCGAGCAGCAGGCAGTGGTCGACCCGGCCATCAATGATGTGAACCGAATTGACGCCGGCCTTCGCCGCATCAAGTGCGGAACCGATCTTGGGCAACATGCCGCCCGAAATGGTTCCGTCTGCAAAAAGCTCGTCAATCCGCTTGGCCGACAAGCCGGTCAACAGATTGCCGGCCTTGTCGAGCACGCCAGCGGTATTGGTGAGCAAGACCAGTTTTTCGGCGCGCAGCACCTCGGCCACCTTGCCGGCGACCACGTCGGCGTTGATGTTGTAGGTCTCGCCCTCCTCGCCTGAGCCGATCGGGGCGATCACCGGGATGAAACCGTTCCCAGTCAGCGTCTGGATGATGCCCGGGTCGATTTTCTCGATTTCGCCAACCTGACCGATATCGATCTCGCGATCGGGCTCACCCGGCGCGAGCATGCGCATCTTGCGAGCACGGATCAGCCCGCCATCCTGCCCGGTCAAGCCCACCGCGCGGCCGCCTGCATGGTTGATCAGCTCAACGATCTCCTTGTTGACCTGACCCGCGAGCACCATCTCGACGATATCCATCGTCTCGGCATCGGTCACCCGCATGCCCTGGACAAATTCGCCTTTCTTGCCCACGCGCGCCAGCAACTGCTCGATCTGCGGGCCGCCGCCGTGCACGACCACGGGATTCATGCCGACCAGTTTGAGCAGCACTACGTCGCGCGCGAAGCTGTGCTTGAGTTTCGCATCGGTCATGGCGTTGCCGCCATACTTGATCACGATCAGCTTGCCGTGGAAACGGCGAATGTAAGGCATCGCCTCGGCCAGGATCTCGGCCTTGAGCGTGGGCGCGATGGTGGGAAAGGGCGTGGCATTCATCAGGGAGAGCTCCGGATTCGGGGGCGGCCCGGCAAGGCGTGCAGATCTGGATTTAAAGAATGTAGCGGGCGAGGTCTTCGCTCGCAGCCGCATCAGAAAGTCTCGCATCGACAAAGGCGCGGTCGATGCGGACCGTTTGGCCGGCCAGGCCCGAGGCGGCGAAGGAGACCTCTTCGAGCAGCCGCTCCATCACGGTATGCAGGCGCCGCGCGCCGATGTTCTCGGTACGCGTGTTGACCTCTGCAGCGATTTCGGCCAAACGGGCCACGCCGTCGGCACGGAAATCGAGGGTGACCGATTCGCTTGCGAGCAACGCCTGGTACTGCCGAACCAAACTTGCGTCGGTATCGCTCAGGATGCGCACGAAATCAGCCGTAGTGAGCGACTGCAGTTCGACGCGGATGGGCAGGCGCCCCTGCAACTCGGGAATCAGGTCTGAGGGCTTGGACAGATGAAAGGCACCCGAGCAGATGAACAGGATGTGGTCGGTACGAACCATCCCGTAACGGGTACTGACGGAGGTGCCCTCCACAAGCGGCAGCAGGTCGCGCTGGACACCCTGTCGCGACACGTCGGCACCGTGGGTGTCACCACGACTCGCAACCTTGTCGATCTCGTCGATGAAGACGATCCCGTTCTGCTCGGTCGATGTGACCGCCTGAGCACGGATTTCCTCTTCATTGACCAGTTTCGCCGCCTCCTCCTGGGCAAGCAGCTTCATCGCTTCGCCAATCGGGATCCTGCGTGCCGCGCGCCGCGCGGGCAGCTGCGAAAAGAGCGACTGCAACTGCTGGCCGATCTCCTCCATCCCCGGAGCGCCCCCCGCGGCCATGGGCAAGAGCGGCGAAGCGCCCGACGCTGCGAGCTCGATCTCGATCTCGCGATCATCGAGCTCACCCTCGCGCAGACGCTTGCGGAACTTTTGCCGCGCAGCCGACTCGCCCTGAGGAGGTGGTGCTGCGGGCGAAGCGGGCTCGGTGCCCAGTCCGAATGGAAAAGCGCCTCCGGCCGGGCGGGCAGGCGGCACCAGCACATCGAGCACCCGCTCCTCGGCGCAATCGAGTGCGCGATCCTGAACCGCCTTCATCGCCATCTCGCGCGCCTGCTTGACGGCCACTTCGACCAGGTCGCGGATGATCGTATCGACGTCGCGACCCACATAACCCACCTCGGTGAACTTGGTCGCCTCCACCTTGATGAAGGGGGCCTGGGCGAGACGGGCCAGACGCCGGGCGATCTCGGTCTTGCCCACGCCCGTGGGACCGATCATCAAAATGTTCTTGGGCGTGATCTCCTGGCGCATCGGCTCAGGCACCTGCTGACGCCGCCAGCGGTTGCGTAACGCAATCGCCACTGCACGCTTGGCAGCGTGCTGCCCGACGATGTGCTTGTCGAGTTCGGCGACGATGGCCTCGGGCGTCATCGGGACTCCGTTTGAGATTGAGTTCAGTCGAGCGTCTCGACGGTATGCCGGTCGTTGGTGTAGACGCAGATCTCGCCGGCGATAGTCAACGCCTCACGGACGACGGCCTCGGCCGACAATTCGGTGTGCGCGATCAGGGCGCGCGCCGCCGCCTGGGCGTAAGCGCCACCGCTGCCGATCGCGATCAGTCCGTGCTCGGGCTCGAGCACATCGCCGTTGCCGGTGATCACGAGCGAGGACGAGCGATCGGCCACGGCGAGCATCGCCTCGAGCCGGCGCAGCGCCCGATCGGTCCGCCACTCCTTGGCGAGCTCGACCGCGGCCCGCACGAGGTGCCCCGAGTGCTTCTGCAGCTGGCTTTCGAATCGTTCAAACAGCGTGAAAGCGTCCGCAGTGCCGCCGGCAAATCCAGCAAGGACCTGACCGTCGTGCAAACGCCTGACCTTGCGCGCGGTCGCCTTGATCACGATCTGGCCGAGCGTCACCTGACCGTCGCCGCCAAGCGCCACACTCGACCCACGTCTTGCCGACACGATGGTCGTGCCGTGAAATTGTTCCATCTGAAGATGCTCAGCCGTTCAAATGCCCAGCCGCTCAGTCGCCATAGAGCTTCTGGCGCAATTCGCGCCGCTGCTGCGCCTCGAGCGACAACGTGGCGGTGGGCCGGGCAAGCAGCCGCGGCAAACCAATTGGCTCTCCAGTCTCTTCGCAATAACCGTAGTCGCGACTGTCGATGCGGGCAATCGACTGCTGGACTTTCTTCAGTAGCTTCCTCTCACGATCGCGGGTGCGCAACTCGAGCGCGTGTTCCTCTTCGATGGTGGCGCGGTCGGCCGGATCGGGAACGATCACCGTCTCTCGGAGGTGCTCGGTCGTCTCATCGGCGTTGGCGAGGATGTCGCGCTCCATCTGAACGAGTCGCTCGCGGAAAAACGCCAGCTGAGCACCATCCATGTAGTCCGACTCGGGCATGCGCAACAGCGCCTCCTCGGTCAGAGGCTTCGCTTGCGGTTTCTTGTCTTTATTGGCTGCCATGTATCCCCCATCGGCGCGGCAATCGGACGATCAGCCCAGGATCCCTGCCCTCGGCAGCAAGGCTCCTAGGCCAGGCACTGTTCAAGTCCCTTGACGAACAGATCTTTCGGAAGCTTTTTCCCGATGAAGACCATTTTGCTGGAAGGCTTTTCGCCCGGCTGCCAGCGCCGACCCAGGTCGGCGCCCATCATCATATGGACACCCTGAAACACCGTCTGGCGGTCCGAACCCTTCATGAAAAGCACGCCTTTATACCGCAACATGTCAGGGCCGTAAACCTGAATCAGGCCGGACAGGAAGTCCTCGAGCTTCGCGGGATCGAACGGCTTGCTGGCGCGAAACACAAAAGACTGGACGCTGTCGTCGTGCTCATGATCGTCGCTCTCGAGGAAATCGGGGTCGATTTCGAGGATCGCATTGAGATTGAAGCCTCGGATGTCCAGAATCTCTGCGATCGGTGCCTCGCCAAAATGCACGGTGCGGATCGGGGCACGCGGATTCATCCTGCGCAGCCGGACTTTCAGCGCCTCTTGTTCTTCGGGCGACACCAGATCGACCTTGGACATCAGGATGCGATCGGCAAAACCGACCTGCTCCTGGGCCTCGCGGCGCTCGTCGAGCTGGGCGTTGCCATGCTTGGCGTCCACCACCGTGATGATCGCATCGAGCAGGTAGCGCTCGGCGACGTCCTCATCAACGAAAAAGGTCTGGGCGACCGGCCCGGGATCAGCCATGCCGGTGGTCTCGATGATCACCCGGTCGAAATCGATCTCCTTCATCTGGCGCCGCTCGGCCAGATCGCCGAGGATGCGGATCAGGTCACCGCGCACGGTGCAGCAGATGCAACCGTTGTTCATCTCGACGATCTGCTCCTCGCGCTCCTGGAGCAACAGGTCGTTGTCAACACCCTCTTCGCCGAACTCGTTTTCGATCACTGCGATGCGGTGACCGTGTTGCTCGGTGAGGATGCGCTTGAGCAGGGTGGTCTTGCCGCTGCCGAGAAAGCCCGTGAGGATGGTGACCGGAATCAGCGAATTGGACATCAGTTCGTTCCCGATGGCGCGCCCCGCGCGCCGGCTGTCAGAGATCAGATCCGCTGCAAAAGCAGCCCTTTGAGATACTCACCTTCCGGATGCGTGATCAGCACCGGATGATCTTCGCCCGCCTGCAAGCGACGGACCATTTGAACATCGACCCGGGCATCGAACACCGCACCCGCGACGATCTTCTGAAAGAGATCCACCGAAACCGCGCCCGAACACGAGAACGTCATCAGCCTGCCAGACGGGTTGAGAAGCTTGAGCGCATGCATGTTCAGCTGCTTGTAGGCGCGCGCGGCCCGGTCGACGTGCTGGGCGGAGGGGGCGAATTTTGGGGGATCCAGCACGATGAGGTCAAAACGCCGCCCTTCAGCAAGCATGGCCTTCATCTGATCGAAGACATCTCCTTCAACCCAATGTGAGGGCGCGGCGAGCCCGTTCAAGTGCTGCTGACTGCGCGCCCGGGCCAGCGCATCGGCACTCGAGTCGATCGACCATGCCTCCCGGGCGCCAGCCTTCAGCGCCGCAAGCGTGAAGCCCCCCGTGTAGCAGAAACAGTTCAGCACGGTGCGGCCGGCGGCAAGCCCCGCCAGCATCTGCCGGTTGTCACGCTGATCGATGTAAAAGCCGGTCTTGTGTCCGTGTTGCACATCGATCTGATACCGGACACCGTCCTCACAGACCTCGATCGCTTCATCGGGTTGCCCGCCCGACACCACGCCCTCGCGCGGCGCAAGGCCCTCGCGGCTGCGGGCCGCCGCATCCGATCGTTCGTAGATATCGCGGCACCCGGTCAAGGCCGGAAGCATCGCAATGATCACCTCGCGGCGCGCCTCGACCCCGGCGGCCAGAAACTGGACCACGAGTTGATCGCGATAGCGGTCAATGATCAGACCCGGTAGCCGATCGGCTTCGCCAAAAACCAGACGCACCGCGTCGGTCCGTGCCGCCAGAGGCGCTCGCCGCCTGATCGCCTCGTCCAGCCGCGCCTGCAGCCAAGCCTCATCCGGACACTCCGATTCGACAAAGCTCCACATCCGCGCACGCAGCGTGGAATCGGGGCTGTAGGCGCCCCAGGCAAGAAATCGCCGATCTGAAGACTCGACCCG
>JBIKTA010000184.1:0-5620 GCA_044348315.1 Burkholderiaceae bacterium
GCTCGGCGACCGAACCGGTCGTCATGTCGACGAAGACGGCGTTGGGCCTTGCCGCAGCGAACGCGCCCTGCGGCCCGCGAAGCGTCTCGGCGACTTCGATCGAGCTCGGAAGAAGCGTGATCACGAACTCGCAGTCCCGCGCCGTGTCGGCAGGGCTATCGCCCACGATCGCGCCAAGCTCGGCGAGCACCCGGCAGGCCCTGCCTGAGCGGTCGTAGACCGCAACCCGGTGACCATCGGCAAGCAGGTGGGCTGCGAGCGGCCGCCCCATCGCACCTAACCCAAAGAAAGCGATGCTGGCCATTGGAGGCTCAGGCCGCGCGATAGATGTCGTTGCGCCCGCAGCGATCGGTGCCGCGCACCAGATGGAGCTTTCGGCGAGAGAGATCGATAACCCCGAGCTCCCGCGCCTGACGAGCCGCCAGCTCGCGATCGAAGTATGAACTGGCCGGCATATAGCGAAAGACCATACCGGCCCGGCGCTTACCTGAGTTGTTGGGGTTGGCGCCATGCACGAGATAGACGTCATGAATCGAGAAGCGGCCGGGCTCGAGCTCAATATCCCGAGGCTCTGCGCTCCGAAGATATTCGGCCTTGAGCACCTGATTCAGGATGATCGCGTCGCTGTTGTCGACGTCGTGGTCGTAGCTGACCCGATCACTATGGGTGCCGGGTACCACACGCAAACAGCTGTTCTCGGCATTGACATTGTCGATCGCAATCCAGGCGGTCACGGTCTCGAGTGGCCTGATCGGCCAGTAGTGCCCGTCCTGGTGCCACGGGGTCGCCTTGCCACCGACCCCCGCTTTGCAGAACAGTGCCGAGCCCCAAATGATGATGTCCTCGCCGATCAGTTGCTCGACCGCATCGAGAATGGCCGGCATCACCCCGAAGCGAAGCCAGCTCGGATCGCGCTCGATGATGTCCGGAACATAATCTGCGTCAGTGATCCCCTGCTCGAGCAGAAAGCGATCGAGCTTGGCGCGCAATTCGGCAACCGTTGCGGCGTCAAACCCGACCTTCGGAATCACGATTCCATCGCGTCGGTATTGCTCGATTTCAGATTGATCCAGCGGTTTCATAGGGGGTTTCCTGGCCGGCAAGGCGGCGGTTTGACTGCACGGCGTAAGGGTTTCAGGGCCGCAGGTCCATTTCGAAGTGGATGTAGTCACCGCGGTAGGTCGCCTCGCCCAGATAGATCACCGTTCCGTCCTCGGCATTGAAGACGCGATGAACCACGGCCACCGGTGAACCGACTGGAACCGACAGGAGCCGCGCGATCTCGATGTCGGCGGTCGAAATGGCGACCGTCTGCCGGGCCCGAGCGACCTTGACCTGCGACAACTCGAGGAGGACGGGGATGACGGTCTCGCTGCGGAAGCGCTCGGCAGCGAGCCCAAAGACGGTCTCGTCGAGGTAGAGCGAGATAACCGTGAAGGCCTCTCCTTCCCGCGAGTGGACCCGGCGCAAAGAGCGGTAGCACGCCGCGGGCCGACCGTCGACGGGGCGTAGGGGCGGGCTTGCGTTGGCCTCCTCCAGCAGGGTCAGGGTCGGGCGGTCGCTGCGATAGACGTCCGCCAGAGCCTGCAGGGAGGTTTCGAGCCTGAGCGTGCGTTCGCGGTTCGGATTTGCGGTCACGAAGGTTCCGCGACCCGGCTGGGGGGAAAGCAGACCTTCCTGCGCGAGCAGGTTCACCGCCTGCCGGACCGTGACCCGAGCCACGCCAAACTCACCAACCAGATCAGCCAGCGACGGCAGCGTCTGACCGGTGGTCCAGACTCCGCGAATGATCCGTTGACGAAACAACTCGGCAAGCTGAATGTAGACCGGGACCGGGCTGCTTCCGAACATCGACTCGGCAGGTAGGGCACGCGCATTCATGGCACAAATGATGATTAGACAAACGTTCTATCTATGGTACATTAATTCTAATCAATCCAACATAGAACCGTTTGACGGTCATCAAGGCGGGGGTCGATTTTGGACGTGCACGGTCGTGGCGGCACTGCGTCAGCGATCCGATTCTTCGGAAATCGTGTCGTGCCGCCCCTGAGCGTAGTGGTACTTATGCTGCTCTTCTGGGAATTCCTGATCCCCCTGGGCATCGTCCCGGGGGTGAAGGCCGAGTACCTGGGCACACCCTCGGGGGTCTGGGCTGCGGCCACCGAACTGGCCACCGACGGCTACGGTGGCTACAGCCTTCTTGCTCATGTCGGCGCAAGCCTGATGCGCACGGCGGCCGGGTTTGCGATCGCCGCGAGCATCGGGGTCCCACTGGGCATCATCCTTGGCTACAACGCGCGCGCCGGCGCCTTCCTGCTGCCGGTTTTCGCCTTCCTGCGGCCGATTCCGGCCCTCGCTTTCATTCCGATCGTCGTGATCTGGTTCGGCATTGGCGAGTTCGCCAAGGTCTTCGTGATCTTCATGACCTCGTTCCTGTATGTGCTGCTCGGCTCGGTGAGCGGCGTAAGGTCGGTACCTCATGACTTCTTCCGGCTCGGCCGGACCTACCGACTGTCGACCGGCACAACTCTGCGACGCCTGGTGCTGCCCTCGGCGCTCCCTGAAATCTTCGTCAGCCTGCGCACAGCGATGGCGCTGAGCTGGGCCGTCGTGGTCGCGTCCGAGCTGATCGCTGCCCAGTCGGGGCTCGGCTACCTGATCCAGAGTGCCTCCCAGGTCTACGCGATCCACAAGGTCTACGTAGGCGTCGCACTGATCGGACTCGTCGGCGTGGCGATCGACATCGGCTTTCAGGTGGTCGAGCGGCGCCTGCTGCATTGGGTCGGCCGTTGAGTGCCGGAGCGGCAAGCGCCGCGCAGATCGAGTTGTTCGACGTCTCGAAATCATTCCCGACACGGGCGGGCGAGCGACTGGCGGTTGACCGGGTGACGCTGTCGATCGCGCGAGGCGAGACCGCCACCGTGATCGGTCCAACCGGTTGCGGCAAGACCACCCTGCTCAACCTGGTCGCAGGCTTTACTCCGCCCACCCGAGGCCGAGTTCTGACGGGTGGCATGCCCGTTACCGATCCCGGTCCCGATCGTGGCTTCATGTTCCAGCGTCCAACGTTGTTGCCTTGGTTGACCGTATTCGACAACGTTGCCTTCCCCTGCCGCCATGGCAAGGGGCTGAGCGGACCCGACAGCGAAGGCGGGATCCGCGCGGCGGTGCTCGACTACCTCGAGCGGGTCGGTCTCGCCGATGCCCGCGACCTCTTCCCTCACCAGCTCTCGGGCGGCATGCAGTCGCGCGCCGCACTTGCCCGGCTGCTGGTCGCCCAGAGCACGGTACTGCTCATGGACGAGCCTTTCGCTGCGCTCGATGCTCAAACTCGCCTGTCAATGCAGCAATTGCTCAAGCAGGTGGTCTCGGCGGAAGATCCGCGGACCGTACTCTTCATTACCCACGATGTCGAGGAAGCGCTGCTGATCTCGGATCACGTGTATCTGATGTCGGCATCGCCCGGGCGCATTCTGCGTCACGTCGAGGTGCCCTTCAGCCGCCATGAAACCTATCGCGAGCGCGTCACCCGTCCCCAGTTCACCGAACTCAAACATGAGCTGATTGACCAGCTCGAGCGGCTCGTCCCGGGCAAGGAGCCGCTGCATAACCAGCCCCGCCAAGACAGAGGAGCACACTGATGAGAACGATCGACCGATGGATACTCAAGAGTTGCCTGATCGGCGCCGGGCTGATGGGTCTGGCCGGCACCACACTGCCTTCACCCGCGAGCGCACAGACGCCCGCTCTCGAAGTAGTCAAGATCGCCTGGGGGCCGGGTGCCTCATGGGATTTCGCATACGCCCAGCATGTCAATCTCTGGCGGCGTTTCGGTCTACGGATCGACATGGTCGAGGGTGCAAATGGCGCGGCGCTGCTGCCGATGCTGGGTAGCGGCGAGGTTCAGACGGCGACAATGGCTCCTTCGGCAATGATTGTCGCCAATTCGATCGGGATCAATCTCCGCGTGATCTATGCCGATGCCAGCACCACATTGCTTGGCATGTACGCCAACCCCGCCTCGGGCATGACGGCCGACCCGAAGACCTGGAAGGACAAAACGATCGGGATCGCCAAGAACTCGCAGGCCGACTACGCTCTGCGCTGGTCACTCGCGCGGGCTGGCATGAAGACAGCAGATGTCAAGATGATCGTGCTGGCGCCGACCGTTGCAGTCGCGGCCTTTCAGCGCAATCAGGTCGATGCCTACTATGTCTGGGATGTGTGGGGCTCACGACTGGAGGCCTCAGGCGCGAAGCTCGTCCAGCGTGCGGTCGATGTGGGCTTCCCCTCCAGTTCGATCTGGACAATGACTCGCGAGTTTCTCGCCGCAAAGCCAGATGTGGCGGCTCGTTATGTTGCAGCGCTCAACCAAGCCAATATCGAGATGCGTAATGCGCTCGCTCAGGGTGGCACAGCCGCAGAGACCGTCTACACGGCGATCAGCAAGGCAAACGGTGTCGACCGCAACGCCGCCGCCCACCTTCTAAAGGCGCAGCCGCCAACCACAATCGCAGATTTGCTTTCGGCCGACTCGCCACTCTCACTGGTGAGCGCCAAGGGGCTGCTCGCACAGGTCGAGCAGCAGGCCAGGATCGCGGTCGAAGCCGGCGCAATCAAGCAGTTGCCCGCCAGCGCGCAGGCTCTGATCGCACCGCGCTCACTGCTTGATGCGGCCCTCAAGATCAAACCGACTCCCTGAGCGAACCCGGATGCTTTCCTGCAGGGGGGTATCCGGAGCTTGGCGGCCCACCGGTCAGACACACGATCAAGACAGGTGGGATTCGGTCACCTCGCCTCGCTGCGCGAGGCCCCTCGAACACTCGGGGCCTGATCTTGAGGATGTCTTATGACGATGGTGGCAAAAGTCGGTGCGGGAGCGATATCCTTGAGGCAGCAAAGGTCGCTTCGGCGATGTACGGGCCTTGCCCCCGCCTGACCGGCCCGATGTGCGGTGATGTGTTGCCATCGAACCAGCGCGCTCATGTCGACGAGCCGCGACCCATGACCGCAGCGCCGCTCTCCCCGGAGTCCTTCGACGACTTTTGCGCGGCCCATCAGGAACGGATGACGGAATATCGACCGACCGTGACGATGGTGCGCGTTGCCCAACTACCCATGGAGGGTGCGCTGGTCTACATCTCCGCCATCGCGGCCCGCTAGCGCCGGGCGGTTGTGGTTCAGTACGGCGATGATGTCAGAACCTGCCTGTGCGAGTACTGCGCAGCGGCTGCATTGGGGTTCGGTCATGCCGAACGCTCAAGGCAGGGCAAGGTATTGCACGGGCGAAAGAATCTGAAGCCCATGGCTCTTGCCGAAGCTGTCAGCGAGGACCAGAAGGTCCTGGGCGCCGGTAATGAGGCGGCTTGCCTCCCCATTAAGCCCAACATGCAGGATCATGTCGCCTTCCGGGTCACGGCAGGCTCGGACGCGGTGGTTTATCGCTACCATCCGAACCACTCCGCCTAATGAACTGAGGAACTCGCGTCGATCGCTCAGTGAGACATATCGATCAAATTTTGGCCTCGACAGGACGGTAGCGAGTTCCTTGATCGACTCTTCGGAGACCAGCAGTACACCTTCGGCAAGGGCTTTGTCGACAGCGCGCCCTGCTATG
>JBIKTA010000185.1:0-5617 GCA_044348315.1 Burkholderiaceae bacterium
ACCCTGGCAGGCGTTGCTGGTTGCCGCACCCTTGGTTGCCTGGACAAGGTTCCGCATTCCCGCAGGACCGTTGTCCGCGGAGCTCACCCAGACCCTGACCGCCCACTGGCATGCTCACATCCTGGCCGATGGCGCCCGCCTGCGCGTGCTGCCGATGCTCTACAGCATCGATCAATTGCCGCGGGAGCAGGTTGAGTTGCGCCGACTCACCCGTCGGGTGGCGGTCGCCCTTGCGTCGGGTGCTGCGCTGCGCCTCGATTTCAAATCGATGCCCGAGACGGCCGACATGCTGGCCGACTCCCGTTTTGTGCTGGCCGTTGTGGCAGCACCCGTGGGGGAAGCCCTGTTCCGCTGGCAGGAAATCGAGCGCAATGACCATGTCGGGCGGGTGCAGTGCCTCGAGCAATGGGTGGCTCAGGCCCGTCCCAATATCGAGCCTCTGCTGCCTGGCTGCGGGTTCGAATGCCTCCTGCCTGATGCCTATCACCTGAATATGCGCGAGGCGGACCGGCGGGTTCGCCCGTATTCGATCCAGGCGGCGGTCCATTACCTGACCCACGCGATGGGGGTCGAACCAAGTGCGATCCGCGCCGCGATCGCGGCCATTGGTACCGATCGGGTGGATGAATACCGCATCGGTCTGTCGGTCGCGCAGGACGACGAAGTGTCCTACGGGATCGTCTGGCCGCTTTTGGGTGCCGAGTCCGAAGCCGATGAGCCTTCGCCGCTCGATTCGATTCGCGAGATCCTGCGCAGTCTCGGTGTGTCGGACGTACGGGTCTGGCCTGACCTCCGGGAGCCCGAGTTTTGCGAGGATTGTGGTGTGCCTCTTTACCCCAACGGCAAGGGTGACACGGTTCACGCCGAAGTGCCCGAAGACGTCGAGCCCGAGTCCACGCATTTTCATTGACCGTTTGCCGTGAGCGCGCCGTTTACCGCGCTGGGCGTCACGCTGCTGGTGCAGGCAGTGACCTCGCTGACCATGGCCGTGCCGGCTGTGTTCGCGCCGGTAGTCGCCGAGCCGCTCGGGTTCGAGGCGCAGCAGGTGGGACTGCTCGTGAGTCTGGCGTACCTGTTCGCGATTCCCAGCGGTTTGCTGAGCGCGAGCCTCTCTCCCCGTTTCGGGCCCGTGCGACTGAGTCAGTTGGCACTTCTCATCAGCGCACTGGCCTTGCTGGCCTTCGCGACGGGTGCGGGCGGGTTGATGCTGGTCGGTGCGTTGATGATTGGCGTGTCCTACGGGATTCCCAATCCGACTGCGGCGGAGATTCTGAGCCGTCACGCCCCCATTAGCCGGAGGGGACTGTTTTTCTCGGTCAAGCAGACGGGCGTTCCACTGGGTGTGGCGCTTGCGGGGGCGTGTCTGCCCTGGCTGCTGATGGGATGGGGCTGGCAGGCGGCACTGATCGTGGTCTCGGTGCTGCTCCTTGTGCTGACCGTGCTGATCGGCCGCGCGCGAGGGACGCTCGAGCCCCCCAGCGCTGAGCCTGCCAGCGGACCGACCGATGGCCCGTCAACTTCGTCGACAGGATCGGTCCAGACCGCCATGGGGGCGGGTGTCCGGGATGATTCAAGGCCAGCTTGGCAGCGCCTGGTGGTGGACCGTTTCGTCGCCCCGGTAATTTGGGTGCTCTCTCTGGCGCCGCTGCGCCGGTTGTCGCTCTCGGCGATCACCTTTTCGTTCACGCAGATCGTTTTCCTGAATTTTCTCGTGTCACTGCTCAAACTCGAGCACCAGATGACGCTTGCCGTGGCCGCCGGCATCCTTGCGACCTCGCAGGTGCTCTCGGTGTTTGCTCGAATCTTCTGGGGACATGTGTCGGACCGATGGGTCGACCCCGGCAGGCTGCTCGGTGCACTCGGACTGGCGATGGGAATCAGTGCGGCGCTCTTGGGCCTCATGCCCCCCGATGCATCGCTTGCGCTCATCATCGGGATTGCCATGGCGTGCGCAGCCACGTCGGTCGCCTGGAACGGCGTGTACTACGCGGATCTCGTCCGCCACGTAAACCCGAGCGAGGTGGGCAAGGCGACTGCTGGCACGCAAACCCTGCTCTTCCTGGGAGGCGTGTTCGGTGGGTCGGCCTTTGCCGCCGTGGTCAGTCTGGCAGGGAGTTACTCGGCTGCCTTCGCACTGTGCGCGTTGTTGCCCGTCATCGCCGGTCTGGCCTTGCTGCGTGCATCGCGCGCGAGGGCTCAGCCCGGCTGACCCGGAGCGCCGCGGCGATGATCAGCGCCCATCCGGCAATCAAGGCGAAACCGCCCACAGGCGTGATCCAGCCCAACATGCGCAGGTCGGCCAGAACGATCAGATGGAGGCTGCCCGAAAACAGGATGATGCCGATCGCGAAGGCAATCGCCGCGGCATGCCAGAGCGCAAGCGGCCAGCGTGCTGCGGCGAGACCGGTCAAAAGCAGGGCGCCCGCGTGATACATCTGGTAACGCACCGCGGTCTCGTAGACGGCGAGCTGGGAGGGATCGAGCCGGGCGCGCAGGGCGTGCGCCCCGAATGCGCCTGCCGCGACCGCAATCAGCGCAAAGAGCGCGCCGAGCGCGAGGATCAGCGCCGCCCGGCGTTCCTGGACCGAGCGATCCGATGCTGCGGGCGACGCTCCCGCATTCATGCGCTTTTTGTTCCGAGCATCGCTTCGAGTTCCTGACCGATTGCATCCGGGCTCGTTTGCGGGTCGTACCGGCGGATGACCTCACCATTGGCGTTGACCAGGAATTTTGCAAAGTTCCAGCTGATGTCCTGGCTACCGTCTTTGGCGGGCTGCTTCGATTTCAACAGTTGATAGAGCGGGTGTGTGCCGGGCCCGTTGACTTCGACCTTGGCAAACATCGGAAAGTCCACCTGATAGCGGGTGCTGCAGAACTGCGCGATCTCCGCTTCAGTGCCGGGTTCCTGCCCGCCGAACTGGTTGCAGGGAAACCCCATCACCACCAGACCCCGATCGGCAAAACGCTCGTGGAGTGCCTGCAGGCCCGCGTACTGAGAGGTGAGTCCGCAGCGGCTTGCAACGTTGACGATGAGTAGCGTCTTGCCGCGCCACGCGCCCAGCGTGGTGGCTTGGGCTTTGATCGTCGTAACTTCGATGTCGTGAAGGTTCATGATGGCTCCGTGCTGATGAACTGATCAATCCCGCAAGGTTAAGATACTGTTTCAGAAAACCCCGTGCCGACCGTTCGCTCGGGATGGACAACCGATGCCCCATCTTGGAAGGAACCTGCCCGATGATTTCAGCCATCCGTCCCCGTGCGTTGGTGGGGCTCGCCGTAGCCTCGCTGATGCTTCATGCCGCCCACGCCCAATCACCGGCGGCCGCGCCTGACTGGCCTGCCAAGCCGCTGCGCATGATCGTGCCGGCAAACGCAGGCGGAGGCACCGCCAACCCCGTGTCTCGTCTGCTCGCAGACGAACTCACTCGCATGCTGAACCAGCGGGTGTACGTCGAAAACCGCGGTGGTGCCAACGGCAACATCGGCGCATCCCTGGCGGCCAAGGCGGCCAACGACGGCTACACCGTGCTCTTTTCCTGGGCGGGTACGCTTGCGACCAACATCAGCCTCTACGACTCGATTCCCTTCCACCCGGTCAACGACTTCGACCCGGTGATCCTGGTGGGCGGCGTGTCGAATATTCTTGTCGTCAACAACGACATGCCGGCCAAGTCGCTCAACGAGTTTGTCGACTACGTCAAGGCACGCCCCGGGCGACTGAATTACGCCTCATCCGGGAACGGCAGTTCCATGCATCTGGCCGGCGAGCTCTTCAAGAAGCAGACCGGGACCTTCATGGTCCATGTGCCCTACAACAACGTGGGGCAGGCCACGACCGACCTGATGGCCAACCAGGTGCAGCTGATGTTTCACCTGATTGTGGGCGCCAAGGGTGCGGTGACGGCGGGTCAGGTCCGACCGATTGCGGTGCTGGCGCCCGAGCGCTCGCCGGTCATGCCGAATGTGCCCACGATGAGGGAGCTCGGCATGCCGATCGAGTCTCAGACCTGGTTTGCATTCCTGTTCCCGAAGGGCGCACCGCGCGAGGCGATCACCCGTTTGAATGCGGCGACCAACCAGCTGCTCAAGGATCCGGCCGCCCGCAAGAAGCTGATCGACATGGGCCTGGAGCCCGCCGGCGGTCCGCCCGAGCGACTGGCCCAGCACCTTCAGGACGAAATCAAGAAGTGGGCCGAGGTTGTCAAGTTTTCGGGGGCTCGCATCAATTGAAGCCGTTTGAGCTCGATGCGCCCGGCCTCGCTGCGCTCGAGGCCCGGTTTCGGGAGGATCTCTCGATGCTGGAGCTGCCGGCTCGGCCGTGGGTGGTGCCGCGCAGCTTCGAGGGTCAGGCGATGATCGACGTGGCGATCATCGGTGGCGGCATGGCGGGCATGACGCTTGCTGCGGCGCTCAAATTGCTGGGCGTCAGGGCAGTCAATTTCGATCGTTCGCCAGTGGGCTTTGAGGGGCCGTGGATCACCACCGCCCGGATGGAAACGCTGCGTTCGCCCAAGCAGCTGACCGGGCCTGCGCTCGGTTTTTCGTCGCTGACCTTTCGAGCCTGGTTCGAGGCCCAGTATGGTCGCGAGGCCTGGGTGGCGCTCGACAAGATTCCGCGCGTGCAGTGGATGGATTACCTGCAGTGGTACCGCAGGATGCTCGAGCCCGATATCCGCAATGGGCATGAGGTGCTTGCGGTGATCCCGGCGGCGGCCGATCGGGTCATGTTGCGTTTGCGTCATGAGGGCCGCGAATGGGATGAGTACGCGCGCCACGTCGTGCTCGCGACAGGACGCGATGGCCTGGGCAAAGCCTGGCTGCCTGATTTTGCCCTGGCGGTGTCACCCGCCCGGCGCGCTCACTCCTCAGATCCGCTCGATTACGAGCGGCTGCGGGGCTTGCGCGTGGGGGTGATCGGTGGGGGTGCCTCGGCGATGGATTGCGCGGCGACGGCGCTCGAGTCGGGCGCAGCCAGCGTTGATCTGCTGGTGCGTCGCCCCGATCTGCCGCGCGTCAACAAGGGCAAAGGGGCGGGTGGTCCGGGCATGACGCATGGTTACTCGTCCCTGCCTGACCAGTGGAAATGGCGAATCCGCCACTATGTGAATCAGCAGCAGACGCCGCCGCCCCGGGGCAGTACCTTGCGCGTGTCACGCCACCCTAATGTTCGTTTCAATCTCTCCAGTCCGATCCTCGATATTGCCGAGCGCGACGGCGTTATCCACATTCGCACCCCGCGACGCAGTTTCGAGTTCGACTTCCTGCTGTTCTCGACGGGTTTTCGGGTCGACTTTTCTGCGCGCCCGGAGTTTGCGGGTTTGGCGACTCACCTGCGTACCTGGGCCGACCGATACACGCCGGTTACGGGTGATGAGGATCAGGAACTGTCATCGCTGCCCGACCTGGGTCCGGCCTTCGAATTTCTCGAGAAGACACCTGGAGCGTGCCCCGGACTGTCGCGCGTCCACTGCTTCTGCTACCCGGCCGTCCTGTCGCACGGTCAGGTTTCGGGTGACATTCCGGCGATCAGCGAGGGCGCCCAGCACCTCGCGCGGTCGCTGGTCGCGAGTCTGTTTGCAGAGGGCATAGACCGCCATTTCGAGGCGGTTCGCCGCTA
>JBIKTA010000186.1:0-5586 GCA_044348315.1 Burkholderiaceae bacterium
GCCTGCCCGGCCCATGACCGCGCCCGCCCCCGTATCCATCGGACGCTCGTCCACCGATCGCGTCATGATTCCCGCTCCCCAAGCACGCGTCGGATCAGCGCAGTCAGTGCGGCCATGAGCAGGAAGAGTAGCCACGACATCGCACTCGCGGCACCAAAGTCGGAAAACTCGAACGCCGATCGATAAAGATAGATGGCGGTGGTGAGGACCGCCTGATCGACGCCCCCGTTACCACCCGAAAGGATGAACGGCTCCTCGAACAACTGCATTCCGCCGATCACCGAGAGGGTCACCGCGAAGAACATCACGGGCTTGAGCATCGGCAGCGTGATGAAACGAAAGCGCTGCCAGGTGCTGGCTCCGTCAAGACGGGCCGCCTCGTGGAGCTCGCGCGGCACCGCCTGCAACGCCGCCAGGTACAACAGGGTGTTGAACCCGACGAAACGCCAGAACACGACCATCGACACTGCGGGGACCAGACGGTCGGGGTCGTTGATCCAGTCGATCGGCCCGTCGGGCAGAAGCGGACCGATCAGGGGCCAGCCGGACAGTGTGGAGATCACCAGATTGACCATCCCGAAGTCGCGCGAGAGGAGCGCGGTGAACATGATCGCGATCGCCACGGTCGAGGTGATGTAGGGCAGGAAGAAGACGGCCGCCAGCAGGTCGCGCGTCCGTCGCGCCTGCGCGTCGATGAAGCAGGCCAGCGGAATCGCCACGAGGTGTTGCGGAACGCCGGAGAGGACCGCAAGCAGCAAGGTCGTGCCGAGCGAATTGCGGAACCACTCATCGCCCAGCACGAAGGCAAAGTTGTCAAAGCCAACATACCGCGCGCTGCCCAGACCCTGAACCGGATCCCATTCGTGCACCGACATGTAAAGCGAAAACCCGATCGGGAACAGTCCGAAGACCGCAAACAGCAGGAGAAAGGGCGCGAGGAAGACCCAGGGCGCGTGACGCGGCTGCAGCATCATTCGCTGGCGAAGCTTCATCGCGCGGCCCTCGCGACGCGACGCTCGAGGATCGACTGCGCATCGGCCAGCGCCTGCGGCACAGGCTTGCCGCGCAGCAGTACCCGGTCGAGTTCGACGTTCACGATCTCGTCGGCCAGCGGATCGAGACGATGCACCGAGATCGGTCTGATCCTTCGAGCGACATCCCGCCAGAGCAGCCGGGCAGGCTGTCCGCCGAAGAAGGCGAGCGGCTCGGCAAAGAAGGGGTCATCGTGCGCTGCGAGCAGGGCAGGAAAGGCGTCGTGACTGCGAAAGGCGTCGATCTGCCTGGCCGGATCGAGAGCAAGCATTTTCAGGAACGCGAGGGCATCGGCCTTTCGGCTCGAGCTGGCCGACACTGCGAAAAAACTGCCACCCCAGGCCGTCATCGCGCCACCAGGAAGCAACGCAGAGCGCCATTTGCCTGCAGTACCCGGGGCCAGCCAATTGGCCAGATGCCCACCAAACCAGGCCCCCGTCAACTGGCAGGCGATACCGCCCCGACGCAATCCCTCGGACCAGTCGTTGCTCCAGGCCGGCACCCGTGCGTCGAGATCGGCCGCACGGGCTTCGGCGGCCAGTCGGAAAGCCCGCTCGAAGCGTGCGGACCCCAGGGCAGGACGGCCTTCGGCATCGAAATAGAGCCCCTCACCGGCCTCGACGCCGGACCGGATGATCGCGTCCTTGAGATCGCGCGCGTGTCCGATCAGACGCGCACCCGTCGCCTCGCGAATCCGGCGTCCGGATTCGACGAAAGATTCCCAGGATTCCAGGAAACGCGAGGGCAGCACCCCTGCGGTCGCGAGCAGGTCATCACGATAGAAAGTCACGCCCGGACCGATATCGGTGGGCAAGGCCAGCAGCTGGCCGCCAAATCGCGCCTGCCGCGCGGCGTAGGGCACGATCACCCCGTCGAGTACGCCGTCCGATCCGAGCAGCGTTGCGAGATCGGCCAAGGCACCGCTTCCGGCAAAACGTGCCAGATAGCCGAACTCCACGGCCATCAGGTCGGGCAGCCCCTTCCGGGTGGCGAGTGCGGCGGTAATGGCCGAGTGATGATCGCCGAATGATCGCGACACGATCCGGATCGGCGCGGCACCCGGTCGCGAGTTCCAATCGGGCTCGAGCCCCTTGAGGATGCGGTCGAGCGCCGGATAGGCTGCCACGGTGAGCGGCTCGCCGCCCCCGGGCCGCTGCGCGCCACGGTCGGTGCCGAGGGCATGCGCGAGTCCGGAAGCAGTGCCGGCCATTGAAGCGACACCGGAGGAGAGCGTCCGCATCGCGCGCCTGCGTCCGTTCTGAAACCGGTTGCAAAGTGCCGGATCAGATGCGCCACGGGGTTGATTCGGAACGCTCATCCGGACTCCCGAATCAGGCTGCGCGCGGGCGGCGACGGCCAGCCGCCGCACGCTGCGTCGGCTCGGCCACGCGGCTCGACTCTCGAACGACGAGCGCCACGGCAGGCGAATCGAGCCTCGGCTGACCCTGCTCGATCATGACCAGCAGGGCCTGAGCCGACAGTTCCCCCATCCGGTCAACCGGCTGACGCACGGTGGTCAAGGGCGGGATGAAGAAGGCTGAAGCCGCGACATCGTCAAAACCGACGACGGAGACATCATCGGGCACCCTCAGACCCCTGCGATGAAGCGCAAGCTGCAGACCGAATGCCGTCTGATCGTTAGCACAGAACACCGCTGTGAAAGGCTCTTCGAGCGATAACAGGCGCTCGCCGGCATCCAGACCGCCCTGCTCGGTGAAATTGCCTGCCGCTGTCAGGCGCTGCGTGAACACGATGCCCGCATCCTCGAGCGCCTGCCGGTAACCGCTCAGACGCGCCACCGCGTCGGGATGATCGCGGGGGCCTCCGATGAAAGCAATGCGCCGATGACCCAAGTCGATCAGGTGCGCGGTCGCCATACGCGCGCCTTCCGCGTCATCGACCGCCAGGCTGAACACCCCGGGGACATCGACGCGCCGGCCCGTCACGACGACCGGAACCTGTTGCGCGAAGCCGGCGATGCGTGCCGAATCGAGCCGACCGGCGAACAGGATGATGCCATCGACCCTGCGCTGGATCAGCTCACGGATGCAACGCTCCTCGTCATCGGAATTCCAGTGACCGCTCATGAAGATCGGTGTGTAGCCGTTGTCCTGGAGCGTCCGCTCGATGCCGCGCATGCCCTCGCCATAGAAGGGGCTGTCGATCGCCTGAGTCACCACGCCCACCGCGCGGGAGCGCCCCGTGGCCAGGCCGCGGGCGAATGCGTTGGGTTGAAATCCCAGAGTCTCGATCGCCCGCTCCACCGCCCGCCTTTTGGCGTCTGCCACACGGGCCGTGCCGTTGAGCACACGTGAAACCGTGCTCTCGGACACCCCGGAGATGCGCGCGACGTCGGAAATGGTGATGTTCGACATGGGCGCGAATCAATCCTGAAACCGTTCGCCAGACCACTCAGGGGGCATCACGATGCACAAGGCACCGAGATCGGCAGTACGCGCGGGGTCGTCGACCGATTCAATCTCGACACCTTCGAACATGACCGAAAGCCCTCCCCTGGCTGGATGTCCATACACCCGGTCGCGCAGGCCGGGAAGGAGCAGGTCGCGCTGAGCGAAAAAGAGGCTCCCCCCGATGACGATGCGCTCGAGATCCAGCGTCACGGTCAGATTGTAGAGGGCTGCCGAGACTGCATCCATTGCGAGTTCGACCAATGCCCGGGCACGCTCGTCACCCTCCCGGGCGGCTGCGAACAATGAGGCAGCAGAATTCCCCCAGACGCGCTCCAGCGCCGCGCCGCCGGCCAGCGCTTCGACATCGTTGATGTTGCCGCAGCCGCAACGGGCGCCAATCGATTCGACCCGCGCCGGGACAGCGTGCCCCGCATGCCCGGCATTTCCCAGCTTGCCCAGCAACAGGCGGCCGTCCGACATGAGTCCGAAACCGATTCCCGTACTCCAGGTCACGTAGGCCGCATCGCGATGACCGACGAGTCTTCCGAATCGATGTTCGGCCATCAGTGCAGCCGCCGCATCGTTGACGATCTTGACCGGACGCTGCCAGGCTTCGCAATCGGCTTCAAGTGCAACCGCCTGCCAGATATTGGGTACCGAACCTGATCCCGACAGCCCCCCGCAGAGGTTGGGCGCCCTCAGGGTCAGCCTGCCCTCACCATCCCGGCCGAACGGTCCACACGCCGAGATGCCGACTGATTCGATCTCGGACCATTCGCGCTGCGCGTCCGCGCAGCAGCGCTCCAGAAGCGCACGCATCGACGCGGCGATCGCCCCCGGCTCACCGTCGAGCGGCACGGCCTGTCGATGCCGGGCGATCACGCCCTCGGGGGTGGCGATGCAAGCGGAAATCTTGGTGCCACCCAGATCGACGCCGGCAATCAGCCTTGTCGCCGCGCCACTCATGGCCGGGTGACCTGAACCAGTCGACCCGGCTGGGCCTGGAGGACGGTTCCGTCGCTGAACCGGACCGGCCTCGCCTGCGCCCCGGCGGGCAGATACGTAACGTAGGTCCGCGCGCCGTCGGGTCGCTGAAACACCGTGTAGAGGCTGGTGTCGGCCGACACCGTGCGCTCCGGGCGACCGAGGCCGCGAAGCGTGCTCAGCCAGTGAAAGGCGCGGGTTCGGGTTTCACCCAGTTCCACCGATCCCCGGGGGTTCCAGGCCTTGAAGCCGGCCTCGGGATCGTTGAGCGCCACGAAGCCGGCGATCACGTCCTGCCAGATATCCGAAGGAGTGCCGTCGGACTGACCGCTGCGGTCGTACTGGCTACGCGCCCGGGTCAGGCCGTCCAGGAACCGTTGCGAATACTCAGGCGAGATCGAAAGATAGGTCGACGCGGGCGTAATGGGCAGCAGGTTGATGCCCTGGATCTGTCGCGGCTCCTCGGTCCACCAGGTGCTGTAGGCGTACTTGCCGCCAAAGACCATGCTGGCGAGCGGCTTGCCGAATTCGGGCGCGAGGATCCGGCCCCTGACATCGAGCCAGTAGTCCATGATCGCGCTCGCCTCGTGCGCATACAGGTAGATCCCCAGATCGCGCAACGCCTTGTTGCCGGTTTCCTCGCCCCACAGGATCAACGCGGCCCAGGCGTTGATCGCCTCGGAGGAGGACTCCTGGTTGTTGCCCTGCCCGAAATAGATGCCGTCGCCGCCCGCCCACGAGTGCCCGGCATAGACGTCGAAATTGCGCAGGAACGGAAGATCGCGACGATCGCGGTCGGGTGTCGCAATATCGGCGATCAGCGCTTCGATCATGGGTCCGTTCGGCGCGGATCGCCACGAAGGATCACGACGCGCGACGAGCGCCGCGGCCATGATCCAGTAGCCGTAGTGGAAGTGGTGGTCGTTCATCGCCGCCACGCTCCCGTACTCCTCGGGGTAGCCGAGCACCGCGCCGATCTCGCGATCGCGCACGAAGGCCACCTGCCC
This sequence comes from Burkholderiaceae bacterium, assembly GCA_044348315.1. Taxonomy (GTDB): domain Bacteria; phylum Pseudomonadota; class Gammaproteobacteria; order Burkholderiales; family Burkholderiaceae_E; genus SYIM01. The sequence continues at coordinate 5,435 of JBIKTA010000186.1, forward strand.
TTGCGCGGAAAACCACTGCGCAAACCGCCGCCGGATCAGGCCTTCGAGTTGCGCGGCCGAATCCTGATCACCGGCCAGTTCGGCACTCGACATCAGATGCGCAAGCGCTGCCAGCGCCTTGCCGGTCCAGTAAGTCCCCGGACCCATCATCC
>JBIKTA010000187.1:0-5563 GCA_044348315.1 Burkholderiaceae bacterium
CGTGCAGGGCTATTTCGGTGGCCGCACCGATCTGGCGATGCAACGTTTCATCGAGGTCTGGGGATCGGTGCCCGAGCTCTATCTGCTGCTGATCCTCGCGTCGATTTTCGAGCCGAGCCTGCTCATCCTGCTCGTGATCCTGTCGCTCTTCGGCTGGATGGGTCTTTCGGATTATGTGCGGGCCGAGTTTTTGCGCAACCGCCAGCTCGAGTACGTGACCGCCGCGCGCGCACTGGGGCTTTCGGACGCGCAGATCATCTGGCGCCATGTGCTGCCGAATTCGCTCACGCCGGTGATCGCCTTTTTGCCCTTCAGGATGAGCGCAGCCATCGTTGCGCTGACCAGCCTTGATTTCCTGGGTCTGGGCGTCCCGTCATCCACGCCCAGCCTTGGGGAATTGCTCGCGCAGGGCAAGGCGAATCTGGATGCGTGGTGGATATCGCTGGGCACCTTCGGCGTGCTGGTTGCGACGCTGATGCTGCTGATCTTCATCGGCGAGGCGCTCCGCGATGCGCTCGATACCCGGAAAGGCTGAGCCGATGTCGATGAGAGACCCGCAGAGATGGAGGCGATCGCCGTGAGAGGCACTCAGGCGTGGAGGCGATTGCCATGAACCTGCCGCAGGTCAATGCGCTGCTTGAGGTTCAATCGCTTGGCGTCGAGTTTGTGGGCGCCACCGGCCGCGCCCGCGTGGTCGATCAAGTGAGTTTCACGGTCGGGCCCGGTGAGCGTCTGGCGCTGGTGGGCGAGTCGGGGTCGGGCAAAACGGTGACCGCACTCTCGGTCCTGCGCCTGAACGCTGACGCCCGCTATGAGGGTCGTGTTCTGTTCGAGGGTCGCGATCTGCTCACTGAGCCGCAGGCTGTCATGCAGGGCATTCGCGGACGCTCGATCGCCATGGTCTTCCAGGAGCCGATGAGCGCGCTCAATCCGCTCTTTACTGCGGGCGACCAGATCGGCGAACTGCTGGAACGCCACGAAGGCCTCACGCGGGCTCAGGCGCTCAACCGCGCCCGCGAATTGCTCGCCCTGACCCATGTCGATGATCCGCTGCGCTGTGCCGCGGCCTATCCGCACGAGTTGTCGGGCGGACAACGCCAGCGGGTGCTGATCGCGATGGCGATCGCCTGCCGGCCCAAGCTTCTGATCGCGGATGAACCAACGACAGCTCTCGATGTGACGATTCAGCGCGAGATTGTCGCCTTGCTCGACAGCCTTCAGCGCGAATTCGGCATGGCGGTGCTACTGATCACCCATGATCTGCCGCTCGTGCGGCGATTTGCCGATCGGGTCGCGGTGATGCAATCGGGTCGGATCGTCGAGACCGGGCCGACCGCGCAGATCTTCTCGGCACCCCAGCACGATTACACGCGGCACCTGATCGAGAGCCGGCCCACGCGTGTGGCGACCGAGGTTGTGGAGGGCGCGCCTATCCTGATGACGGCGCGCGATATCACCTGTCGCTTTGAGCGGCCGTCCGGCTGGTTTCGCAAGAGCAGCTTCGATGCCGTGCGCGATGCCCGACTCGAGTTACGTCAGGGCGAGACGCTCGGCATCGTCGGCGAGTCGGGATCGGGGAAAACGACGCTCGGTATGAGCCTGCTGCGCTTGTCGAGTGCAGTGGTCGAGGGTGAGATCACTTTTCTGGGTGAGCGAGTCGATCAACTGTCGCGCTCAGCCTTGAGGTCGCGCAGGCGTGCCATGCAGGTCGTGTTTCAGGACCCGTTCACGGCGCTCTCGCCCAGGATGACGGTCGATGCGATCATCGGAGAGGGGCTGTCGCTACACCGTCCGGACCTCGATCCGGCGGCTCGCGGGCACGAGATTGCCGAGGTGCTGCGGGAAGTGGGGCTCGACCCGGCCATGCGCGAGCGCTATCCACATGAGTTTTCAGGCGGTCAGCGGCAGCGGATCGCGATCGCCCGGGCGGTTGTGCTCAGACCCGCGTTGATGCTCTTGGACGAGCCGACCTCCGCGCTCGATGTCTCAGTTCAAAAACAGGTGCTCGAGCTGCTTGCTCGGTTGCAGCAGCGCCATGGCATGAGCTATCTCTTCATCACCCACGACCTCGAGGTAATCCGTGCGATGGCGCACCGCGTGATCGTGATGCAAGGCGGTCAAATCGTCGAGGCGGGTGAGACCGAACGGATTTTCGAGGCACCGGAGCATAGATACACCCGGCAATTGATCGAGCCGCGAGAGGGCTGACAGGGGGTGTTCGGGGTGAGACCGCGAGCGATGGGCTTGCATCGCTCCGGGAAATCCGAACCCCCAATTACATCGTCCCGGCAGAGACCGCAGGCGATCGCTGGCGAGACTCGTCTCGAGGTGTTTGGGTTGCGGGGGCGGCCTGACTGCGGGTGCGGGTTACCCCTCCCGTGTCGGGGGACGCGCTCGGTTTGGGCTTTTGCGTCGCGGTTGCTGAGGGCTTTTGCTCAGGTCTCGCGGGCGCGGCCGTCTGAGGTTTGGGTCCGGATGGAGCGGGCTTTGCAGCGGCTGGCCGCGCCGCGGGCGCTGCGTTGGCAGGCTTGGGCGGCGTGGCCGCAGGGGCAGGGGGGCGGGCCACCACAGGAACGGCTTTGGGCGGTGCTTCGGGCCGAGGCGCTGCGACGACGGAACGCCTCCCCTCCTCGGTGATCATGATGGTCTGAGTGCCTGCCGGACGGACCAGCAGTCGCCGACCGACAGGGGGCTCGCCCTGGAGATTGTTGAGCTTGGTCAGCGTCGCGGGCGCGACGCCGTATCGTTTCCCGATCACCGCGAGCGATTCGCTGGCGTTGCGCTTGGTGTGGTAGACGGCGGGCACGTCGACCTGTTCGATGATCCGGGGTGCGACGAAGGTCTCGACCTGCCGGTCATCGACCGAACCGAACTGGGGCAGCAACAGCCGTGTGCCGGCCAGCACCCGGCTGTCCGGCCTGAGCCCATTGGCCCGGCGCAGCTCGGCCGGTGTGATGCGCGCCCGCGCGGACAGGTTTTCGATTGTGTCGCCGGTCTTGAGCGTGTAAGGCTGCCAGGTGGTGAACGAGCGATTTTCCTCGCCGTGCTGAGCCACTGCGGCGAGAAAGCTCTGGGCCCGGTCGGCTGGCAGCTTGATGCCGTTGTTGCGGCTGGCAGCGATCACCGGCCGGTTGTGCGCAGGGTTGAGCTCGAGAAACTCCGCCACCGTCATGCCCGCGAACTGCGCGGCGAGCTTCAGATCGATCGGTCGGGTTTTTTCGACGGTGACGAAATAAGGGCGATTGGCCAGCGGGGGCAGGCGTAGCCCGAGTTCTTCGGCGCGCTGGAGGATGTTCTTGAGTGCGATCAAGCGAGGCACGTACTGACGTGTCTCATTGGGCATATTGAGCGACAGGTAGTCCGCCGGTCGACCCCGCGCGCGATTGGCCTTGACCGCCCGTCCGACCGCGCCTTCCCCCCAGTTGTAGGAGGCGAGCGCCAGGAACCAGTCGCGGTCGTTGAGCTCGTAAATCTTTTGCAGATAGTCCAGCGCGGCCTGCGTCGATTTGACGACATCGCGACGGTTGTCGACCCACCAGTCCTGCTCGAGGTTGTACGCTCGACCTGTCGACGGAATGAATTGCCAGAGCCCGGAGGCCTGAGCGGGCGACATGGCGGTCGGGTTCATCGCGCTTTCGACGAAGGGCAGCAGCGCGAGTTCCATCGGCATGCCGCGCTTGTCGATCTCTTCGACAATATGGAACAGGTAGCGCGAGCCCCGTTCCATCATTCTGACCAGGTGGTCCGGGCGATCGATGTAGAAACGCTCCATCCGGGCGACCAGCGGCGACTTGAGCTCCGGCATCGCAAAGCCCGCGCGGATGCGCTGCCAGAGATCGGCGTAGCGCGGATCGGGCTCATCCGCCTGAAGGCGTCCCAGCGTCAGGTCGTCGCGGTCGACGACCTCCTCGAACTGATGACGGGCTGCGGCGAATGCGAGCTTCTGATCGGCGGTGAGCGGAATCGCCGGACGATCGGCCATCCAGTGACTGTCCGGGGTATCGACCGACGATGACACGACGGCCCGCGTCTCAGGTGTCTGGCCGGGCTGAAAGCCCGCGCAGCCTGACAGGATGAGCGTGCCGAGGGTTGCCAGTCCAGCGGCGAACCGGACTCCTGGCGGGCGATCGCGAACACGAACCACGCCAAGGGCTTTCGGTCGTATAAAAGCGACAGACGGTGAGCAGAGGGTTGACAATTCGTGTCACCGTTCTAGGGGTCAGGGTGCCCGAGGGCACCAAAACCCGAATTTAGGTCAATTCCGCTGGGGCGGTCAAATCCTCGGTTTTCATCGGAACGCGTTTTTCCATTCCCGCAGTGCTGCAAAACACGCCAGCCTGTCCGCGGGGGGGGTGCCCAGATGGGCCCGAACGCCCGCCCGCACACCGGGCTCGCCCGCTCTGAGAAATGGGTTGCTCTGCCGTTCGATTCCGATGCTGCTGGGCAGGGTTGGCAGGCCCGCTGATCTGAGCGTCAGAGCTTCTCCGAGGCGGGCCCTGACCGACTGGCTGTCGGGCTCGGCAGCCAGCGCAAATCGAAGATTGCCCACGGTGTACTCGTGCGCGCAGTAGACGAGCGTCTCGGGGGCAAGCCCGGCCAGCCGATCGAGGGAGTCGAGCATTTGCGCCGGAGTACCCTCGAAGACCCTGCCGCAGCCCGCAGCGAAAAGCGTGTCGCCGCAGAAGAGCAGCGGGCGCGGGTCCGGGCCGATCGGATCGAGGCAGTAGGCGATATGACCGCTGGTGTGGCCGGGGATCTCGATGATTTTTGCGATCGGGCCATCGTTCCAGATCGGGATCGCGTCACCGTCGACGAGACGCTGGTCCAGCCCAGCGATCGCCTCGGCCGACGGCCCGAAGACCCGCGCGCCCAGCCGGCGTACGAGCATCTCGATGCCGCCGGTATGGTCGCGATGGTGGTGGGTGATCAGAATCGAGCTGAGTGTCAGTGCGCGTTGCTCGAGTGCAAGGAGAACGGGTTCGGCATCGCCAGGGTCGACGACGGCCGCCTCGCGACTCTCCGGATCGTGCAGCAGCCAGATATAGTTGTCATTGAATGCGGGGATCGCCTCGACCTGGGGGTGGTCGGCTGCACGGAACTGCCACTGGGCGGAGTCGAGATACATCGGAGACCTGCGACGGATGTCGAGCCGGGGTGAAGACGATCGGATTATAGGCGCCCGGCAGGCGCAGGCCTGGCGGCGCTGGCTCGCCTCGCCTCCTGGCCTCTACATGCGGCATTGGCAGGAAAGCGCTTGTGAGCGAGTGGTCGCTGACCTGTTCGGTTATCACGCCATCCAGTGCGGCAATCCGGCAATTGACTGCCTGCGGGCCAATCGGATGCCCAACCGGGTCTGGGTGAGCGACGCCACCGAGCCCCTGTCTGAGGCTGCTTTCCTGGCCTCGTCCGCGACGCTCGATTCCTTGCAGCGGGACGACGCCGCGTCAGGTTCGCTGCTCGCGCTTCCTCCGCGTCCGACGCTTCTGATCGACCACTTCGGCCATCTTCCATTTGCCCCCCAATCGCTCGATCTGGTGGTGTTGCCCCATGTGCTCGAGTTTGC